>DATGDG010000470.1:0-8509 GCA_035311025.1 Casimicrobiaceae bacterium | reverse complement strand
TGCGCGGGGTGCTGGCCTGGCCCAAGGCCACGCTGGCCGTCGCAGTGCTGCTGCTGGCCACCACGGCCTGGCCGCTGATGCGCCTGGGCGGCGAGTTCCTGCCGCCGCTGGACGAAGGCGACCTGCTCTACATGCCCTCTGCGCTCCCGGGACTTTCGGCGGCAAAGGCCTCCGAGCTGCTGCAGCTGACCGATCGGTTGATCCGAACCGTGCCGGAGGTCGCGACCGTGTTCGGCAAGGCGGGACGCGCCGAAAGCGCCACCGACCCGGCGCCGCTCGAGATGTTCGAGACCACCATCCAGTTCAAGCCCCGCGCGCAGTGGCGCCCCGGCATGACGCAGGACAAGCTGGTAGAAGCGCTGGACCGCGTGGTTCGCGTCCCGGGACTGTCCAACGTCTGGGTTCCGCCGATTCGCAACCGCATCGACATGCTTGCGACCGGCATCAAGAGCCCGGTCGGCATCAAGATCTCGGGTGCCGACCTGGCCGAGATCGATCGCCTGGCCATCCGCGCGGCCGCAGTCGTGAAGGAGGTGCCCGGCGTGTCGTCGGCAATTGCCGAGCGCCTTGCCGGCGGCCGCTACATCGAGGTCGTTCCGGACCGGCGGGCGGCCGGCCGCTACGGCATGCAGGTAGCCGATATCCAGTCGGTGGTGACCTCAGCGCTGGGTGGCGAGAGCCTCGGCGAGGTGATCGACGGGCGCCAGCGCTTCCCGATCAACGTCCGCTATCCGCGCGAATATCGCGATTCGCTCGAGCGCGTGCGTGCCCTGCCCCTCGTCACCGAGCGCGGAACCCAGCTGCGTCTGGGCGATGTGGCCCAGGTGTCGGTTCAGGCGGGTCCGTCGATGCTCAAGAGCGAGAACGGGCGACTCTCCGCGTGGGTCTATGTCGACCTGCGCGGGCGCGACTTGCGCACGGCGGTCACCGACATGCAGCGAGCCGTGCGTGACCAGGTGAAACTGCCCCCAGGCTATTCGATCGCGTGGTCCGGCCAATTCGAATATCTCGAACGCGCAACGCAGCGTCTGAAAACCGTCGTCCCGGCCACGCTGGCGGTCATCTTTCTGCTGCTGTACCTGACCTTTCGCGATCCGGCCGAGGCCTCGCTCATCATGGTTGCGGTCCCGTTCGCGCTGGCCGGCGGATTCTGGCTGATCTGGCTGCTTGGACACGCCGTGTCGGTGGCGAGCGCGATCGGCTTCATCGCCCTGGCCGGCGTCGCCGCCGAATTCGGCGTGGTCATGCTGGTGTACCTCAAGTCTGCGTGGGCCCGCCGCGTGGAAAGTGGTGTCGTGCTCGACGAAGCGGCGTTGCGCGAAGCGGTCGAGGAAGGCGCGGTCTTGCGCCTGCGGCCGAAGTCGATGACCGTCGCCGTCATCCTCGCGGGGCTGTTTCCGATCATGCTCAGTCACGGCACCGGATCGGAAGTGATGCAGCGCATCGCAGCGCCCATGGTGGGCGGCATGGTCACCGCGCCCCTGCTTTCCCTGCTGGTGATTCCTGCGGCGTGGTTCCTGCTGATGCGGCGCCGGTTGCCGGGGCGACGATCGACCAGCCGATAGCGCCCTACAGGCGCGTCGCCTGCGCCAGCGCCAGGGCGTCGACCGCTGCCTCGGCCTCGTCGACGTCCGCGCCCGGCGGGGCACGGGCGAGAACCTCGGCGCACACGTCGGCCCAGTGCCGAGCGCCGGCGTCGACCGCGGCGACCAGTGCGGCTCCACCGTCGCCGTCGCGCCATGCCTGGTAGGCCGTGACGATCCGGGGAAAGAGCTCGCGGCGCATGCCATCGAGATTCGCGATCCAGAAATGGATCGATGCCGGAGCGTCCCGCGCGAGCAGTTCCGGGAGGGTGACGAGGCAGTCGGCGAGATGGTCGCGCGCCGCGCGGACGAAGAGCTCCGGGCGACGCCGCCCGAGTCGGCCGAGCATCGTCTCCCACTGCGGTCCGAGCAGGCGCCCCGCTTCGTGCTCGCCCAGTTCGTGCAGGATCAGCGTCTCGACCTCGGCCTCCGCCATCCGGGTCAGCGCAGCCAGCGGATTCCCGGCGTAGCCGTGCGCCTCGAGCGCATCGGCCAGCGCGCCGTCCGCTCGCCGGCCCGACCAGGCCTCCGCCTTTTCCCAGAGCACGCGCCGCAGCGATTCGAGGCGCACGTAGATCGTGCCCCCGCGCGAAGCCGCGGGCGCGGGGGCGAGGTCGCGCGCATGCTCGCGCGCGGAGACGAGGACGCTGAGTTCGCCGCGTCGCTCCTGGTGGCTCAGGACGCCGAGGAAGAACTGGGGCTTGCCGAAGCGGCCGACACCGGCGCCGTAGACGAGTGCGTGCGGCTGCAGCGCGGCATTCACCGCCGCGGTGTCGAACGGGTCGATCTCGCCGCCATCGAGCGGCAGTGGCTGGTAGTGCGCGCCTTCGAGCGATGCCCACAGCGCTTCCCGACCGGCGAGCCAGGCGCCGACATCGGCGCGCGGCAACGCCGCTGTCAGCGGAATGCCGCGCTCCCAGCGATAGAGCTCGCGCATTTCCATCAGGTACGTGCACATCGTCATGTTGCGCGCGTGCCGCGCATCGCTGACGTGGCAGTTCGCCTGCACCGCCCGGACCAGGCGGTCGAACTCCGAACGGGGCAGCGCCGCGGCGGAGCCCATCATCGCGCCGCCCCCGCACGGCGGCGACCCTGCCAGGCGACGACCGCGGCCACCAGGTCGCCCCAGGGCAGATCGGAAAGGCTGCCGTGGCGAGCCTTGGCTGCGGCAAGCGCGCGATGCACGTCGGCGTCGCCGCCTGCCGCGACGATGCCCCTGAGGCCGCCGCACTGCAGCTTCATCGCGATCGCGTGCGGCAGGGGTGCCTCGGGCCCGAGCTTGAGGGCGAAAGCGGCGCGCTCGCGCAGCAGCGCCGCCACGGTCGCGCAGTTGATCCGCGCGGTCGGCGAGGCGCAGCCGATCGCCTCGCGCTCGGCCAGCGCATGACGCACGGCAAGTTCGCAGGTCGCGCAACGTGCGAGCATCGCCTTCTCGAAGACACAGGGCTGCGGCGCTGTGGCGCCGCGTGCCGCCCGGTATGCGGCTTCGTCCATGCTGCGGGGCGCCGGTTCCCCGTCACTCGTCGCCGACCAGGCCCGGCGTCGGTTCGCGGACCTGGCTCAGCAGATCCTCGGCGTGGTTCTCGTTCTCCGCGAAAATCACCTTGATCGTGCAATCGGCCGGCAGTCCCGGGTCGGAACGCAGCAACTTCGCGCGCGCCGAGGCCTCGGCGAACGCGGGCAGGACCTCGACACGCTCGAGGCGGCGGAACGGAAACACGCGATAGATGAAATACGGCATGGCTCCCTCGGGGTCGGCTGCAGCCGGTTCAGTCCACGTAGCGCCGCAGCGCGCGCCGGCGCCCGGGCTTGCTTTTCTGGATCACGACGCCGCGGATCGGCGTGAGGTCCGCGAGATCCACCGGCGCATAGGCGGGATTGAGCGCCGTCAGGCGCCAGCATTCGGCGGTCCGCGAGAGCTGGCGGAAAGTCCACTCGCCGTCCACCTGCGCGACGACGTACGAGCCGTCGGTCGCGAGTCCTTCGGGCTCCACGACGATCACCTCGCCTTCCATGAACTCCGGCTCCATGCTGTCGCCTAGCACCATCAGCGCGAACGGCTCCGCAGCGCTGCAGTCGCCACCCGCTGCCGGCGCCGGATGGATCGGGACGATCTTGCGCTCGCTCATCGCGTCTCCACAGCCTTCAGATCACGGTGACCCGGAGCTGCGCGTCCGGGACGCCTGCGTCGCCAAGGGCCGTTGCCGCCGCCTCGACGAACGCCGCCGGGCCGGCGACGTAGACGTCGCGCGCGCCGAGCGGCAGCGCGTCAGCGAGCGCGCCGACCAGGTGCCGGGCTCCCTGCACCGGATCGCGGTCGGCGTGCGCTGCATAGCGGAACCCGTCGAAGGCCGCGGCCCAGGCCCGGCACTGGTTGGCCAGATAGTGGCGGTCGGGGCGGGTCGCGAGCCAGTCGAGCGATATCGCTTCGACCTCCTCGCCCGCCATCGCATGCTCGATCAGGCTCTTCACGGGTGCGAAACCGGTGTCGCAGGCGATGAACGCGAGCGGCCGTCCGCTCTCGGCGAGCACGAAATCGCCGGCGGGCCCCCGGAGCCGCAGGGTGTCGCCCGCCCGCACCGCACCGCCGAAGAACATCTCGCCCAGAGGATCGCGCTCGTCGCGCGCGATGTGGAACTGCAGATTGCGGTCGTCGCAGGGGCAGCTCGCGATCGGATACACGCCCTGAGCTTCGACGCCTTCGGCGCTGGCATGGAGGGTGACGCCCTGCCCGGCGAGAAAGCGCAGCCGGTTCGAGCGCGGCGTCTGGGCGTGGACGAGCAGCGTGTCGCCGGCCAGCACCTGCACCTGCCGCACCCGCACCTCGATCTCCTGCTCGGGAATCTCGGCGGGCCCGGCGGCCTCGAGCGTCTCGATGACGATCTCGCCCGAACCCGCCGAATGTGCGCACAGCAGCGTGTAGCCCTGCTGTCGCTCCGGCTCGGAAAGCCGGTAGTCGAACGGGGCCACCTTCGTCACCTCGCCCGACACCACCCGCGCCTTGCACATGCCGCAGGTGCCGTTGCCGCAGCCGTAAGGGAGATTCAGCCCTGCCTTGAGGCCGGCCTGCAGCAGCGTGTCGCGGCCGTCGACGAAGAACTCGTGGCCGCTCGGGCGGACCGTCACCTGGGCGGAGACCACCTTGAGCATGTCGTCCATGATCGCGAGGGCGTCGGCGGATTCCGTGGCGAGGACTTCAGCGAGGCCGCGCGCGAAGGCGGCGTGCAGCAGATCGAGATCGGCGCGTGGCGCCGCCGCCACGACCGCGTCGAGTTTTGCCTGCAAGTCGATGACCAATTCGTGATAGCGCGAAAGGTGCCGCTGCGCGTCGGCGAGCTCGCGAGACTGCGCGTAAAGGCGCTGCGCCAGCACTTCCTGCGACGGGAGCACGCGCTCCTGCACCCGGCGCCCGAACGCTTCGTTCTTGATCCGCGCGACGCGCTCGAATGCGCCCGAGCTCTCGACGCTGAATTCCGGATAGAGGCGCAGCAGACCCTCGATCGACACCAGGCCCTCGTTCGACGGCAGTGCGCCTTCGCGGACCTGCCGCTGCAGCGCGCCGCGCGCCACCCCGATCAGGCGAGCCGCGCGGGAGAGCGTCAGCCACTGCGTCATCAGTCGCCCTCACCGGGATCCGAGCGTCGACGGAGAAGCGCGCCATCGAGGCTCACGTCCCTGCGATGCGGTCCTGGTAACGGGCGCGATAGAGCAGCCTCGGCCGGTCCGGGTCGTCGACGAACCCGGTGCGATCGTGCAGGACATTGTTGCACAGGATTCCCATGCCGGGCGCCAGCGTCACCCGTTGGATGTGCGGCGATTCGGCGGCGAGCAGCCGCTCGAGCGCCGCCACCGCCGCCTGCACCGCAGGATCCCGTTTCCATTCGATGCTGCGTGTGCGCGCGGTGTAGCGCATGTGGAGCGCACCGTTCCCGGGATCGACCGAGAATACCGGTCCCGTCTGCGCCGGCCGGGCGACGCGGTCGTCGTCGAGGCGCGCCGGTATCGTCATCGCATCGGGAAGCATCAGCGCGTGCACGTGCGCCGGATCCGCGTCGCGCAGCATCAGGTACGCGAGCTCGTGGTCGAGCAGCCGGTTCGTTCCGCCTTCCCCGGCGCGCGAGACGCAGTGCAGCAGCATGGCGCGGATCTCCCGACCCGGCGGATTGTAGTAGCCGTCGGTATGCCAGCGGATCGGGCGGTTCGTGTAGGGGATGAATTCACCGCGGCCCGCCGTCTCGACTACGGTGACCTGGCTCACCCCGTCGTCGTCGGCCAGCCAGTTGCGATCGAGGCGCAGCAGGCCGAAACGCGCCCCCAGGCGCCGCGGGATGTCCTTGTCGGCATCGAAGCGCGCGCTCGCGTAGACGACCATGTTCGCGTCGCGGCAGCAGGCGAGCATCGCCCGGTGCTCGGCGTCGGTGAGCGCCCCCGGATCCCTGACTTCGACGGTCAGCGCCGAGACATCGGCAGGCGCGCGGGCGAGCTTCGCCTCGCGCCAGCGCCGGTAGCCGGCCTCGTTGTCGGGGTCGAATGGGCTTCCGGCCCGAACGGGATCGATCAATGCCGTGGCCACTGTCGCCCCCGATCCGCCGTGAGTCCCGGGTCCGCGCTCATTCGCCCATCCCGATGCTGCTGCTGCGCGCAGCGCGGGGACTCGTGTCGAGCAGTCCCGCCATCGCCTTCTGGAGGGTCTCGACGGCCTCGGGGGCCTCGCAATCGATCACCTGCGGCACCGCCCAGGTCTGCTCCTTCGGTTCCATCACCTCGGCGACCCGGTGCCCGAGGCAGCGCAGGAACGTGTAGTCGGGTCCGTTCTCGTCGAAACCGCATTCGGCATAGTCGGGTGACCGGGCATTGACCAGCGCGATGTAGCGCCGCTTGCATTCCTCGGGCGACGCCGCCTCCAGCAGCTCGGCCTCGTTGTCGGCAAGATACTGGCCGACACGGTTGGCGAGCGCCGTCGTGAATTCTAGGCGCCACGCTTCGTCGCCCCGACGGTAGGCGATCCGGTCTGCGCACAGCGTGAGGAAGACGAGGAACTCGGACAGGAACGCGAAGTACCGCGGACCCGCCGGCAGCTCGAACTTCGCCTTGCGCATGTTCTTGAGGGCATTCTGCGCAATCCGGAACACGATGAAGGCGGCGGCACCGGCGATCTCGGTCGCGCCTTTCGACGCCTGCGGCTTGAACCAGCGGCTCTTGACGCGCATCCTCAGCGCTTGCTGATGTAGAACACGTGCTCGCCGGGACCGATCTCCTCGGTGTCGAGGAGCCTGAGCCCGGTCGCCTTCGCCCAGTCCGCCACGTCGGCGACGATGCCCGGGCAATTGCTGATCAGCTTGAGCGTTTCGCCGGCGCCCATGCCGTTCAGCAGCTTCTTCGCCTCGACGATGGGTCCCGGACACACGCTGCCGCGCAGGTCGAGCGTCGCGTTCGCCTCGCGGCGCTGCGACCGCCCGCGCTGGATGTAATAGGCGTGACTCCCATCGGGCAGGCGTTCGGTGCGCGCGATGTGATTGTCGGTGTACTTGACCCAGGAGAACAGGTCGTCCTGCGTCCCCGGGCAGTCGGACAGAAGCATCAGCACCTCGCCCGTCTTCAGGTCGTCGACGAGCTTCTTCGCGCCGAGCAGCGGCGCGGGACAACTGGTGCCCCGCATGTCCAGCGTCACGTTCGGACGCGGGTTGGAAACTTCGGTCATGCTCGTGCTCCTGCCGGGACGATGTCGTTCGCTCCGGCGTCAGTAACCGCCCTTGCCGTAGGGTTGCGGCAG
Organism: Casimicrobiaceae bacterium; assembly: GCA_035311025.1. Lineage (GTDB taxonomy): Bacteria > Pseudomonadota > Gammaproteobacteria > Burkholderiales > Casimicrobiaceae > VBCG01. The sequence goes on along the minus strand of DATGDG010000470.1, from coordinate 1,153 downwards.
CCCGGCAACCTTTGCCGCCTGCTTGGCCGGACCCATCGGAAAGAGGTTGTACAGGTATTGGCTGTCGGCGTCGGGGCGGATCGCCTGGAAGCCTTTCAGCATGTTGCGGAAGTTCGGCGTGTGGCCGTGGGTCTGGTACTCGTCGCGCATGAAGCGGATCACCTCCCAGTGCGCATCGGTCAGCTCGATGCCCTCGGACGACGCAATCGCAGCCACGACCTCGTCGCGCAGATCCGGCTCGACCAGAAACCCCTCGGCGTCCGTCGCCAGCTCCGCGCCCCCCACCACATAGCCCATCGTCCGCCTCCTTTGCCGATCATCCGCCGTTTCCGGCGGGCTGTCACAGTGCCCCGCCGTCCGATCACGCCACCGCGGCGATCGACTTGTGCGGGATGAAGATTCCCCAGCCCAGCGCGCGTTCGGCGCCGATGCCCTCGCACTGGATGCGCAGCGAATCTTCCGGCTGCACCCCGTGCAACACCACGCTGTAGCCCTCGATGTCGCGTTCACCGACCCGCTGCCGGCGCGGGCGCCCGGTCATGTACTCGCAGCTCACGCCCTGCGCGGCCAGGCAGCGTGCGACCTCGCTGCCGAAGGCAACCTCGTCGACGACTCCCAGCGCGACGCGCTGGGCGTGCAGCGTCGCCCATGGCCGCAGCGGGCGCTCGACTGCCGCGCCGACCTCGATGCCCTCGCCCACGGCGAGGCTGCGGCCGGCCAGCGTCAGCGTCTCGGCCAGGCGCCGGCGCGGGACCCGCAGGACCAGCTTGGCACGCCGTGCGAGCAGCACGCTGTTGCCGGTGCCCGGCGCCGCCCGCAGCGGATGGACGCCGGCCTGCGGCTCGCTTCCGAACCACGGCAGCCAGCGGGCAATCTCGCGCCACAGGTCGTAGGCGTGCTCGGAAGGCAGGCTCGTTCCGGCCACCGCGAACACCACGTCGACGACCCCTGCATCGTTCTCGTTCACCCGATATCCTCTTCCGTTGCGGCAGTGCGCCCGCCGGTGCCGGCCCGCGGCCGTCAGCCGACCGATTCGGGACCCGCCTGCCGCGACATGCCCCATTCGCGCATCGCCTCCCCCCAGCGGCGGGCCGTGACCGGGTCGATGTCGAAAATCGTGAACCGGCTTCCTTCCCGGATGCGCAGGCGCAGA
>DATGDG010000469.1:0-11744 GCA_035311025.1 Casimicrobiaceae bacterium | reverse complement strand
GCTCTACCTGGTCGTCGTGTGCTTCGTGCCGAACTTCCTGATCGCATGGAAGAACGTGCCGTTCTATTTCGGCGGGACCTCGCTGCTGATCATCGTCGTCGTGACGATGGACTTCATGACCCAGGTGCAGGCGTACATGATGTCGCAGCAATACGAGAGCCTGCTGCGGAAGGCGAATTTCAAGGGCGGGGTGCCGACGCGATGAAGCGCCAGGCTGTGGCCGGGCCCCTCACCCCCTTCCCCTCTCCCGCATGCGGGCGAGGGCAACCGGACGGTTCGTTTCTCCCTCCGGGAGAAGCGTCAGGGATGAGGGAAGGGAACGAGCCGCTGCGCGGCTGGATGGACTGATGGCGAAGGAAGAGACGATAGCGATGCAGGGCGAGGTGGCCGAGATGCTGCCCAACGCAACGTTTCGCGTGAAGCTCGAGAACGGACACGTGGTGCTGGCGCATATCTCGGGGAAGATGAGGATGCACTACATCAAGATCCTCCCGGGCGACAAGGTCACCGTCGAATTGACGCCCTACGACCTGTCCCGCGCGCGGATCACGTTCCGCGCGAAGTGATACTGGAGAACGAAATGAAGGTACTGGCATCGGTCAAGAAAATCTGCCGCAACTGCAAGATCATCCGGCGCAGCGGCGTCGTGCGCGTGATCTGCACCGATCCGCGGCACAAGCAGCGGCAAGGCTGACAGCGCGCCGTCGCGCGAACTTGGAAACGACAGACAGGTAAATCATGGCCCGTATTGCAGGCGTCAACATTCCGAACCATCAGCACGCGGAAATCGCCCTGACCGCGATCTACGGCATCGGCCGGCCGCGCGCCAAGGCGATTTGCGCCGCGGCGGGCATCGCCCCGACGACGAAGGTCAAGGACCTGACCGACACACAGATGGACAGGCTGCGCGAGCACATCGGCAAATTCACCGTCGAGGGAGACCTCCGCCGGGAAGTGACGATGAGCATCAAGCGCCTGATGGACCTCGGTTGCTACCGCGGCGTCCGGCACCGCAAGGGCCTGCCCGTCCGCGGGCAGCGCACGCGCACCAACGCCCGCACCCGCAAGGGGCCGAAGAAGGGCCGCACCGTCGCGCTGTCCAAGGGCGTGACCAAGTAAGCGCCGGCGCGTAACGAACGAAACACCAGCAAGGATCATCGATGGCACAGCAACCCTCGCAGAAGGCCGCCGCGGCGCGCACGCGAAAGAAGGTCAAGAAGAGCGTGTCGGAAGGCATCGCGCACATTCACGCGTCCTTCAACAACACGATCATCACGATCACCGACCGGCAGGGCAACGCGCTTTCGTGGGCGACTTCCGGCGGCGCGGGCTTCAAGGGCTCGCGCAAGTCGACCCCGTTCGCGGCCCAGGTCGCCGCGGAGTCGGCAGGACGCGCCGCGCAGGAGTGCGGCGTGAAGAACCTCGAAGTCCTGATCAAGGGACCCGGTCCCAGCCGTGAATCGGCCGTGCGCGCGCTCAATGCGCTGGGTCTCAAGATCAGCAGCATCTCGGACGTAACGCCGGTTCCGCACAACGGCTGCCGTCCGCCGAAGCGGCGCCGGATTTAACCGACACACGGGATAGCGCAATGGCTCGATACACCGGACCCAAATGCAAGCTGGCGCGACGGGAAGGCACCGACCTTTTCCTGAAGAGCGCGCGGCGTTCGCTCGACTCCAAGTGCAAGCTCGACACCAAGCCCGGCCAGCACGGCGTGAAGTCGGGAGCGCGGACGTCGGATTACGGCCACCAGCTGCGCGAGAAGCAGAAGCTGCGCCGGATCTACGGTGTCCTCGAGCGCCAGTTCCGCCGCTATTTCGCCGAGGCGACGAAGGGCAAGAGCTCGACCGGCACGAACCTGCTGCAGCTGCTCGAGTCGCGGCTGGACAACGTCGTCTACCGGATGGGACTGGGATCGACCCGCGCCGAGGCGCGGCAGCTCGTCTCGCACCGGGCGATCACCGTCAACGGCAAGGTCGTCAACGTTCCGTCCGCGCTGCTCAAGGCCGGCGACGTCGTCGCCACGACCGAAAAGGCGAAGGCGCAGCTGCGCATCCAGGATGCACTGCAGCTCGCCGAGAAGGTCGGCTTCCCGTCGTGGGTCTCGGTCGACCCGAAGAAGTTGACCGGTACGTTCAAGGGCGCGCCCGACCGCTCGGAGTTCGGGCAGGACATCAACGAAAGCCTCGTCGTCGAGCTGTATTCCAAGTGATCGCCGGCATGCTGCAGGCCCCTCGTCATCCGTCCCGACTCGAATAAAGGTTCCGCATGCAGAGCAATGTTCTGTTGAAGCCGCGCATCATCGACGTGCAGAGCATGTCGCCGTTCCACGCCAAGGTTGTAATGGAGCCATTCGAGCGCGGGTACGGGCACACGCTGGGCAACGCGCTGCGGCGCGTCCTGCTGTCGTCGATGCCGGGCTATGCGCCCACCGAGGTGAAGATCACCGGGGTGCTGCACGAGTATTCGGCGCTCGACGGCGTGCAGGAGGATGTCGTCGACGTCCTGCTCAACCTCAAGGGCGTCGTCCTCAAGCTGCACAACCGCGACCACGTGATGCTCAAGCTCTCGAAGAGCGGTGAAGGCCCGGTCACGGCGGCCGACATCGAGCCTAACCACGACGTCGAGATCATCAACCCCGAGCACGTGATCGCGCACCTGACGGCCGGCGGCAAGATCGAGATGGAGATCAAGGTCGAGAAGGGCCGCGGCTACCAGCCGGCGACCGCTCGCAGCAAGCCTGAAGGCGGCCGCACCATCGGCAGCATCCTGCTCGATGCCTCGTTCTCGCCGGTGCGGCGCGTCAGTTACGCCGTCGAATCGGCGCGCGTCGAGCAGCGTACCGACCTCGACAAGCTGGTCCTCGACATCGAGACGAACGGCGTCGTCGAGCCCGAGCAGGCGGTTCGCTACGCGGCGAGCGTCCTGGTCGAGCAGCTGTCGGTGTTCGCCGACCTCAAGGGCACCGATCAGCCGTCGGCCGAACGCGCGTCGCCGCAGGTCGACCCGATCCTGCTGCGTCCGGTCGACGACCTCGAACTGACGGTCCGGTCGGCGAATTGCCTGAAGGCCGAGAACATCTACTACATCGGCGACCTGATCCAGCGCTCGGAGACCGAGCTGCTAAAGACGCCGAATCTGGGCCGCAAGTCGCTGAACGAGATCAAGGAAGTGCTGGCATCCCGCGGCCTGTCGCTGGGAATGAAGCTCGAGAACTGGCCGCCGGCAGGGCTGGACCGGCCGTAACGCCAAGGAAGACACCATGCGTCACCGCCACGGACTGCGGAAGCTGAACCGCACCAGCGCCCATCGCCTCGCGATGCTGCGCAACATGACCAACTCGCTGTTCACGCACGAGGCGATCCGCACGACGCTGCCGAAGGCGAAGGAGCTGCGCCGGGTTGCCGAACCGCTGATCACGCTCGGCAAGACCCCAACCGTCGCCAACCGTCGGCTGGCGTTCGCACGGTTGCGTGACCGCGACGTCGTCACCAAGCTCTTCAACGACCTCGGCCCGCGGTTTGCCGCGCGCCCAGGCGGCTACCTGCGGATCCTCAAGTTCGGGTTCCGGCAGGGCGACGCGGCGCCAATGGCGCTGGTCGAGCTCGTCGACCGGTCCGGCGCGCCGAAGGACGAGGCAGCGCAGTCGGCGTAGCCAATCCGTTGATCGCGCAGGATCGAGCCGGGCCGCGAGGCCCGGCTTTTTTTCGCCGGCTCGCGAAGTCAGGGAAGGGGGCCTTGCCCGGCGCCCGGCGACCGCGAGTCCCAGTCCAGCGCGGCACCGCCCGCCCCTGAGGGCGCGCCATACGGACATTCCGGTGGTCGTTGCGCGGCACCCGCCGAGTCCCGATCTGCGGCGGCGCTGTCGGTGTGGCGCCGGCGCGAACGGGCGCCGAAACGTGTAGCATCGCTGCATGCCTGAACGCATTCTCGTCACCGGTGGCGCCGGGTTCGTCGGCTCGCACGTCGTCGTCGAGCTGGCCCGGCACGGCTACAAGCCGGTCGTGCTCGATGATTTCTCCAACAGCACGCCGGCGATCCGTTCGCGTCTCGAGGCCGTCGCCGGGATCCCCATCCCGTTCATCACGTTCGACATCCGCAACGTCGATGCCCTGCGCACCGCATTTCACGACTACCCGATCACCGCGGTCATCCATTGCGCGGGACTCAAGAAGGTCGCCGAGTCGCAATCGCGGCCGCTCGGATATTACGACGTCAACGTCGGCGGCACGCTGGCGCTGGTGCAGGTGATGGGCGAGGCAGGCGTGGCGACGCTGGTGTACAGCTCGTCCGCCAGCGTCTACGGTGATGCCGGTGCCGAGCGGGTCGACGAGGAGATGTCCCCTCACCCGTCCAGCGTTCACGGACGCACCAAGCTCGTCGTCGAGAACTTCCTGCGCGATCTCGCGCAGGCCAATGCGAACTGGCGCATCGCGGTGCTGCGGGGATTCAATCCGTCGGGGGCGCACTCGTCGGGGATGATGGGGGAGGCGCCGCGGGGCGCGGCATCCCACCTGCTGCCCCAGCTCGCGCGCGTGGCCGCGGGCGAGGCACCCGAGCTGGTCCTCTGCGGCGACGACTGGGACACGCCCGACGGGACCTGCGTCCGCGACTACGTCCACGTGCAGGACCTGGCCGACGGCTTCGTGCGCGCGCTGCGCCATGTCGCGTCGCGATACGACGGCGCGCTGACGGTGAACCTCGGCAGCGGCGACTGCCATTCGGTGCTCGAGGTCATCGAGGCTTTCGAGCGGGTCTGCGGCCGCCAGATTCCCCGCGTGACGGGGCCGCGGCGACCCGGTGACGTCGCGCGAAGCTGCGCAGATCCGGCGCGCGCGGCCGCCGTGCTCGACTGGCGGGCGACGCGCGGGATCGACGCGATATGCGCGGATGCCTGGCGCTGGCAGCGCAACGGCGGCCGCTACTGACGGCTTGCGCGCACGATGATCCGCGTCTACGTCGCGCGCCAGCGCTATGATGCCTTTCTGGTCGCCGATCGCCTGAACCAGGCGGGCATCCGCGCCCACGTGTTCAACCAGCACATGTCGAGCATCGCCGGCGACGTGCCGCCCGACGTCGCACAGCCGCAGGTGTGGATCGCCGACGACCGCGACGAGGGGCGCGCCCGCGCGCTGCTGCGCGAAATGGAGCGCGACGCCTCGCGCACGACCCCGCGCTACTGCCGCGCCTGCGGCGAGCAGTCGCCGGGCAGCTTCGATCTGTGCTGGAAATGCGGGACGGCGCTGACCTGAGGGCCGTCGCGATGGCGCCGGATCAGCCGTCGAGCAGCGCGCGCGCCCGTGCCGATGCGGCGCTCGCCGGCGAACCGGCCGCAGGCGCCTCCCCTGCGCTTGCGCGCGCGCGCCGGCGCATGACGCCCCACCAGACGAGCGCGCCGGCTGCGAGCATTCCGAACGGTCCGAACCAGAGCAGCCAGGTCACCGGCTTCACCGGCGGCTTGTAGAGGACGAAATCGCCGTAGCGGGCGACGAGGTACTCCTTGATCTGGTCGTTGGTCTTGCCGGACATCGCGAGCTCGCGGACCTCCTTGCGCAGGTCGGCTGCGAGATCCGCGTTGCTGTCGGCCAGGGTCTGGTTCTGGCACACGAGGCAGCGCAGCTCGCTCTCGAGCTTCTTCAGCCGCGTATCCAGTGCGAGATCGGCGACCGCCGAGGTCTGGATCGCACACAGCGCGGCGATGAGCAGCGCGGCGAGACTGCGCATGACGGAGGTCCTCATGATTTCTGCAGCTCCCGGACCAATGGCAGGATCTTCCGCTTCAGTGCATCCTCGGTGACCGGTCCGATCTGCTTGTAGCGGATGATCCCCGTCTTGTCGATGACGAAGGTCTCGGGGACGCCGTAGACGCCCCAGTTGATCCCGACGCGCCCGTCGAGGTCGACGACCGACTTGGTGTACGGGTTCCCGTTGCTCTCGAGCCAGGCGAGGCCATCCTCGGACTTGTCCTTGTAGTCGAGTCCGATGATCGGGACGACGTCCGCCTTGGACAGCGCGACCAGCAGCGGATGCTCCTCGCGGCAGGACACGCACCACGAAGCCCAGACATTCAGCAGCCACACCTGGCCCCGCATGTCGGCGGTCCCCAGCTTGTGATCGGGCCGATGCAATTCCGCCAGCGAGAACGCCGGCGCCGCCTTGCCGATCAGCGGCGACGGAACCTCGTGCGGGTCGCGGTAGAGGCCGACGTAGAGGAAGGCCGCGATCACCGCGAAGATCGCGAGCGGCAGGGACCAGCGCAGGAACTTCATCGTGCGATCACGCGGCGCCGCTCGCGGCGGCACCGAACGCGCCCGCGAACCTCTGCTTCAGCGCGAGCCGGTAGCGTCGGTCGGCGATTGCAGTGAAGCCGCCGAGCGCCATCAGCAGGCAGCCGAACCAGATCCAGTCGACGAACGGCTTGACGTATATGCGCACGGCCCACGCGCCCGAGGCGCCTTTCGCGCTCACCGGCTCGCCCAGCGACACGTAGTGATCGCCGGTGATTCCGCTCTGGATCGACGCCTCGGTCATCACTTCTCCGGACGCGCGGTAGGTGCGCTTCTGGGGCTTGAGCGTCGCTACGTGCCGGCCGTCGCGCGTGACCTCGACGGTACCGACCAGCGCATCGTAGTTCGGGCCGGTTTCCGGCACGATGCCGCGGAACGTGTAGGTGTCGCCGGCGACCTCGACGCTCTGGCCGACGTCGAGGCGCACGTCGCGCTCGATCTCGTAGCCCTTGACCAGCGTCACCCCGACGATGAATGCGCCCACGCCGAGGTGGGCGATCAGCATGCCGTACCACGCCGGCGAATTGGCACGAAGCTTGGCAATGATGCCGCGCTGCGGCGCCGCCTTGAGCCGCTGCAGCAGCGCGGCCACCGTCGCCGCGACGATCCAAGCCGCGAGCAGCAGCCCGAGCGCCACCAGCGGCTTCCACTGGCCCATCGCGAAAGGCAGGAGCGCTCCCGCTGCCAGCGCCACGTAGACGGCCCACTGCAGCCTCGTCCACAGGTCGGGAATGCGCGCCCTGCGCCACGATGCGATCGGACCCACGCCCATCAGGAAGATCATCGGCGCCATCACCGGATAGAACACCGCGTCGAAGTAGGGTGGCCCGACCGAGATCTTGCCGAGCTTCAATGCATCGATGAACAGCGGATAGAGGGTGCCCAGCAGCACGCTCGCCAGCGCGATGACCAGCAGGATGTTGTTCCCGAGGAGCATCGATTCCCGCGACACCGGGGAGAAGTCGCCGCCCGCGCCCACCGCGCCCGCGCGCAGCGCGTAGAGGGTGAGCGAGCCGCCGATGACGACCGCGAGGAAGGCGAGGATGAACACGCCGCGTGCCGGATCGGTCGCGAAAGCGTGGACCGAGGTCAGAACGCCGGAGCGGACCAGGAACGTGCCGATCAGGGACAGCGAGAAAGCCAGGATCGCGAGCAGCACCGTCCAGCTGCGGAACGCCCCGCGCTTCTCGGTCACCGCGAGCGAGTGGATCAACGCGGTGCCCGCGAGCCAGGGCATGAACGACGCGTTCTCGACCGGATCCCAGAACCACCAGCCGCCCCAGCCCAGCGTGTAGTAGGCCCAGATGCTGCCGAGCGCGATGCCGATGGTGAGGAACGACCACGCGACGGTGGTCCAGGGCCGCGACCAGCGGGCCCACGACGCGTCGAGCCGGCCGCCGATCAGCGCGGCGATCGCGAACGAGAAGGCGACGGAGAAGCCGACGTAGCCCATGTACAGCATCGGCGGATGCGCGACCATGCCGGGATCCTGCAGCAGTGCGTTGAGGTCGCGGCCCTCCACCGGAGGCGGCGACAGGCGCAGGAAAGGATCGGAGGCGGTGAGCATGAACAGCAGGAAGCCGATCGCGACCAGTCCCATGACGGCGAGCACGCGCGCGCGCAGAACGTCGGGCAGGTTGCGCGAGAACAGGGTGACGGCGAAGCCCCAGCCGCCCAGCATCAGCGCCCACAGCAGCAGCGATCCCTCGTGCGAGCCCCAGGTCGCGGCGAAGCGGTAGTGCAGCGGCAGTTGCGAGTTCGAGTTCTGGGCGACGTTCGCGACCGAGAAGTCGCTGGTGACGAAGCTCCAGGCGAGGCAGCCGAAAGCCAGCGCGACCAGCGCAAATTGCGCGCGCGCGGCGGGGACGGCCACCGCCATCAGCGCGCTGTCGCGACGCGCGGCGCCGATCATCGGCAGCACGCCCTGGACGATCGCGACCAGCAGGGCGACGATCAGCGCAAAGTGTCCGAGTTCAGGAATCATCGCGTCACCTCGCCTGCGCTTCACGGAGGCTCGGCATCGATTCCGGGCCCTTCTGTGCCTGCTCGATCGCCGATTTCGCTTCGGGCGGCATGTAGTTCTCGTCGTGCTTGGCGAGAACCTCGGTCGCGTGGAACGTGCCGTCGGGACCCATCCGGCCTTGCGCGACGACGCCCTTGCCTTCCTTGAACAGGTCGGGGAGCAGCCCCGTGTAGGTGACCGGAATGGTCTTGGCCGTGTCGGTGACCAGGAAGTGCACGGTCAGCGAATCGGGGTCGCGCTTCAGGCTGCCTTTCTCGACCAGGCCGCCGACGCGGAAAGGCCGCGATTGCGGGACCTCGTTGGCCGCGACCTGCGACGGAGTGAAGAAGAACACGAGGTTCGACCGGAATGCCGAGAGCACCAGCGCGACGGCGATGCCGACCGCGACGAGCCCGGCCCCGATCCAGGCGAAACGGCGATAACGTGCTTTCATTCGATGCTCCGAAGATCTGCCAGCGGCCGCGATGCTGAATCGGCGTCGTCGGCGTCCTGTGCCATCCGGGCGATGCCGAACGAGCGCCGCCGCCGCATCCGCAGGGCGGCGACCTCGACGATGACCGCAACCGCGGCCGCGCCGTACGACATCCAGACGTACCACGCGTAGCCGCCCATCGCGAAGAATTCCCTCATCGCGCTCCCTGTGGCGCAATCAGCGAGGCGACCCAGCCCGCCCCCCGCTCGCGCTCGATGATGATCGAGCGCACGCGGGCGAGCGTCACCGCGATGCAGTACGACCAGACCCCCGCGGTCATCACCAGCAGGCCCTCGAGCATGGTCATCGCCATTTTCGGCGCCGCAGTGAGGCTGATCGACGAGCCCTGGTGCAGCGTGTTCCACCACTGCACCGAGAAGTAGATGATCGGAACGTTGACCGCACCGACCAGCGCGAGCAGCGCGCAGGCCCGATCGGCGCGTCGCGGGTCGTCGATCGCGCTGCGCAGGGCGATGATGCCGAGGTAGAGGAACAGCAGGATGAGGGTCGACGTCATCCGCGCATCCCAGGCCCAGTAGGTGCCCCAGGTCGGCCGGCCCCAGAACGCGCCCGACCACAGCGCGAGCGCCGCCATCAGCGCGCCGGTGGGGGCGAGCGCCTGCGCCATCATCGCCGAAAGCCGCGTGTTGAATCCCAGCGCGAGCGCGCTCCAGAACGCCATGACGAGGTAGATGAACATCGCCATCCACGCCGTGGGGACGTGCAGGAAGATGATCCGGTAGGCGTCGCCCTGGGTCGCGTCGGTCGGCGCGACGACCAGGCCGATGTAGAGGCCCGCGAGCGTGAAGACGACGGCGAGCACGCCGAACACCCGCGACAGGCGTCCCGCCAGCGGGTAGAAGGAAATCGGCGACGAGTAGCGGAACCAGTTGACGATCATCGGTCAATCGAGCGCGATGCGCACCGCCGCCGCGACGGCGAACGGCGCTGCCACCAGCGCCAGCAGCAACCCCGCGGCCAGCAGCGAAAGCTGCGGACTCGCCGACAGCCCCGAGCGCACTGCATCGACGGCGCCGGCGCCGAAGATCAGCACAGGGACGTACAGCGGCAGGACCAGCAGCGCGAGCAGGCTGCCGCCCCCGCGCGCACCCAGCGTCAGCGCCGCGCCGATCGCGCCCAACAGCGACAGGATTGGCGTCCCCAGCAAGAGCGCCGCCGCCAGGATTCCGAGCTCCGTAACGTCCATTGAATACTGCTCGCCCAGAATCGGCGCCAGCACGGCCACGGGAAGGCCGGTGGTGAGCCAGTGAGCCGCCATTTTACCGGACACCAGGGCGGTCAGCGGCCGCGGCGACAACGCGATCTGCTCGAGCGTCCCGTCGCCGAAATCCGCCGAAAACAGGCGGGGCAGCGACAGCAGCGACGCGAGCAGCGCCGCGGTCCACAGCACGCCGGGTCCAAGTGTTGCCAGCACCTCGCGCGAGGGCGAGCTCGCCAGCGGAAAGAGCGACACGACGATCACATAGAACATCAGCTGGACGCCAAGTTCCGCCTTGGAGCGCAGCCCGATTCGCAGGTCGCGCACCAGAGCCCACGTGAACGCCGCCGATACCGACGAGGCATCCGGCGCAGGGACGGTCGTGGAAGGGGCTCGCATCGCGCTCATCGCCTCGGCGTCGCGGCGAGCTCGAGCGGACGCTGCCGCGCGGCCGGGACCGGCAGTGGCTGGTGCGAGGCTGCGACGACCAGTCCTCCGCCGTCCAGCTGTTCCGCAAGCAGCGTTTCGAGCAGAGCGACGCCGTCGCCGTCGAGTGCAGTCAGCGGCTCGTCGAGGATCCACACGCGGCGCCGCGACAGGGCGAGTCGGGCGAGCCCGATGCGCCGGCGCTGGCCCTGGGAGAGCGCCCGGGCGGCAACCCGGCTGCGCCGCCCGAGGGCGACGCGGTCGAGTGCCCGGTCGATCACTTCGCTGTCGGCGCCCTCGTTCTCGAGGGTCGCCCACGCCGCGAGGTTCTCGAAGGCGGTGAGCTCGTCCTTCAGCGCGGGCAAGTGGCCGTTGAAGGCGACCGCGTCGCGAAGCCTGGCGTCGAACGGCCGTACCGGAGCACCCTTCCAGCGGATCTCGCCTTCGGCGGGGGCGGCGAGTCCTGCGAGCATCCGCAGGAGGGTCGTTTTGCCGCTGCCGTTGGGCCCGGCGACGACCAGCGCCTCGCCTGCGGCGAGCGACAGGTCGAGACCCTGGAACAACGTCGCGAATCCGCGCCGGGCCGCAAGCGACCGGGCTTCGAGCATGGGGGGTGGCGCGGGCATCGAGGATGCGTGGTCCTGGCCGACCGCGCTAGGGCACGACCTCGCCGATGACGATGTTCACGCCCTGCGTTCCCGGCTTGACCGGGGCGCTGACGCCGCGCAGGTCGCCTGCCGACGGCGTCGCCGAGCCCGACTTCGAGATCCGTGCCTCGACGATGACCCGATCCGCCGTCGACAGGCGCGCGGACGGCGCCATCGCCATCGAATCGTCAAGGGTGAAGTCGCGCGGCAGCGAACCGGCGCTGGACCTGATCACGGCCAGCGGCATTCGCGGTCCGGTGGCGGGCCGCGCGAAGATGTACAGCGTGTCCCCCGGGGTGACGCGACCCGCGAGCGTCGGATCGAGGCTCACCCGCCCGGAGATCGCGCCGGCCGCAACGTCGGACTGCGACGGAACGGCGCTGGCGGGCGCGGCCAGGGTTTCGCCCGTGCCCGGAACGGCCGCGCCGCCGTCGGCAGTGGCGAGCGCTGGCGCCGTCCCGCCGGCTTGCGCGGACCGGGCCTGGGCAATCATCTGATCGACTTCCTTCTGCGCGTCGCTGCCCGGCGGTAGCTGCGACTTGAGCTTGCTCCAGGCCGTGATCGCGGCACCGAAATCGCGCCTCTCGGCGGCGGCGCTGCCCGAGAGGGCGAGCGCCTTCGGGTTGCTCGGGTCGATCGCGAGCGCGCGCTCGATCAGCTTCGACGGCTC
>DATGDG010000468.1:0-3390 GCA_035311025.1 Casimicrobiaceae bacterium | reverse complement strand
CGATCCGGTTGCCCGAAGTCGACTGCAATTCCAGCATCTTGATGCCCGGCCCGTAGGCGACGATCTCGATGTCGACGTTGTTCGCGCCAAGCGCCTCCTGCAGGTTCTCCGCATTGTTAAGGGCGAGTTCCCAGCGGGCCTTGTCGGCCTGGCTCACCTGCATGACGACGCGGTCGCGCTTCGCGGCTTCGGACGCGCGAGCGCCGGACGCCAAGACGCCGGCCGCGAGGCCCGTGGCGATTGCCGTCATTGCTGCGCGGCGCGGCGGGGTTTTTGCATCCATCTGAAGTCTCCTCCAATGTGATCGTTGCCGGCGCTACCCCGGCCGGTATGCGCATTATGCAGGCTGCGGTGGGGACACGCGCAAGCCCTTCCTCCGCCGCCAGCCGGGGACGGGGTGCACGCGGATCGCGTACGCCACGGCCAGGCCCGTGCCAGGCCGGTGCGGAATGTTCCGACCGGTAGAATGGCGGCTCGATGCGCCACACGCACGTTCCCACGTCGTCGATCCTGCTGATCCTCGGGTCGGTCCTGTGCTTCACGATGCTCGACACGATCACCAAGTACATGACCCAGCGCTATTCGGTTCCGGTGCTGGTGTGGGCGCGGTACACGGTCCAGCTCGTCGCGATGCTGGTGTGGCTCGGCCCCAGCATGCGCCTCAAGCTGTTCCGCACGAATCGCCTTCCGCTGCAGGTCGTTCGCGGCGGGGTGCTGCTCGCCTCGTCGCTCTGTTTCGTCGGCGCGCTGCGCTCGCTGCCGCTCGCCAACGCGACCGCCCTCAATTACACGACGCCGGTGCTGGTGGTCCTGATGGCCAGGTTCGTCCTGGGCGAGCGGATGAGACCGGCACGCATCGCCTTCGTCGTGGCGGGCGTGGCCGGCATGCTCCTGATCGTGCGTCCGGGAAGCGACGTGTTCCGGGGCGCATCGCTGCTCGCACTGCTGGCGGCGCTGTGCTACGCGAGCTATCAGATCATGACGCGGGTGCTCTACGGCGAGAATCCGCGCGTGCTGCTGTTCTATCCGGCGGTGGTGGGTACCTGCGTCATGACGCTGCTGGCTCCGGGCCTCGACTGGCCCGCGCACATGCCCTGGCAGGACGCGGCGCTGATCGTCGTCGGCGGACTGTTCGGCACGCTCGGGCATTTCCTGTTCATCCTCGCTTTCCAGCACGGGCCGGCGTCGGCGCTGACGCCTTTCACCTACATGCAGCTCGTCTGGGCGACATTGATGGGCTGGCTGGTCTACGGTTATCTTCCCGACGGCCTGACGATTGCCGGCATGGGCGTCATCGGGCTGAGCGGCCTCTTGATCACGCTTCACGAGCGGCGGCGCGTGATCGGCAGGATCGCCGATCCGGCGACCGTGCAATGATCCGGGGACATCTATTGGGTGGCGCTGCCGGCGTTGGCTGACGCGATCGCCCCGATCACCCTCGACGGAGAGCAACCATGCATCGACCGAGAATCGGATTCTCAGGCGTCGGCCTGATGGGCCACGGGATCGCGAAGAACCTCGTCGCCAAGGGCTATCCGCTGGCCGTGAAGCTGCATCGCAACCGTGCCATCGCCCAGGACCTCTTCGCCGCCGGTGCGACCGAGGCCGCGAGCCACGCCGAGCTCGCGCGAGGCTCGGACATCGTCATCCTGTGCGTGACCGGCGCACCGCAGGTCGAGGAAGTGGTGTTCGGCCTCGAGGGACTGGCGAGCGGCGCGAAGGAGGGGCTGGTCATCGTCGACACGTCGACCAGCGAGCCGGCGACGACGGCGAAGATGCGCGAGGCGCTGGCCCCGAAAGGGGTGCGATTCGTCGATGCCCCGCTGACCCGCACGCCGGTCGAGGCCGAGCAGGGGCGACTCAACACGATGGTCGGCGCCGATGATGCGACCTTCGAGCAGCTGAAGCCGGTGTTCGGCGCCTTTTGCGAGAACATCATCCACGCCGGGCCGCCGGGTCACGGCATCGTGCTGAAGCTCATCAACAATTTCGTCGCGCAGGCGTTCTGCACGGCGCTGGCCGAGGCCTGCGCGGCCGCGGCCAAGTCGGGGCTGTCGATCCGCAGGCTGCACGAGGTCCTGTCGGCCGGATCCCTCAACTCGGGCATGCTGCAGATGATCGTCGGCCGGATGCTCGAGGGCGACCTGGGTGCGATGAAGTTCACGCTGTCGAACGCTGCAAAGGACCTGCGCTACTACACGCACTTCACCGAGTCGATGATGATGCCGTCGGTGATGGGCGAAGCGGTCCACCAGAGCCTGGTGATGGCGAACGCCCTGGGCTTCGGCGACAAGTACGTGGCCTCGCTGATCGAGGCCCAGGAAAAGCTCGCCGGCGTGCGGATCGTGCCGCGCTGACACGACGGGCGCGCGCCGCGAGGATCGGGACCCGAGATGAACGCTGCCGGATATGCCGAGTATGCCGAGTTCGCGCTCGCGATCGCGCAGGAAGCGGGCGCGACCATCCTGCCGCATTTCCGCGCGTCGATCGCCGTCGACGACAAGGGCGGCGCCAGGGGCTACGACCCGGTCACCGAGGCGGATCGCAGCGCGGAAGACATCATCCGCAAGGCGATCCGGCGCGTTCACCCGGACCACGGCATCGAGGGCGAGGAGCACGGCATCGAGCGCGGAACGGCTGCGCTCAGCTGGGTGATCGACCCGATCGACGGAACGCGAAGCTTCATCCTCGGCCAGCTGCACTGGGCGACGCTGATCGCGCTGAACGACGGGACGCGGCCGGTGGTCGGCGTCGTCCACCAGCCGTATGTCGACGAATCGTTCGTCGCTTTCGACGGCGTGTCCGAATGGCGTCGCCGTGACCAGCATCGACGGCTCGCGACCCGCCGTTGCCCGAGGATCGAGGACGCGATGGTGGCGACGACCGATCCCCGGCATTTCGTCTCGCCGCGACAGATGCACGCGTGGCGCGCCGCCACCGACGGCACGCGCCTCGTGCGCTACGGCGGCGATTGCTACTGCTACACGCAGCTCGCGATGGGCCTCACCGACATCGTGATCGAGACCGGGCTGCAGCCCTACGACGTCCAGGCGCTGATTCCGCTGATCGAATACGCGGGCGGCGCGATCACCAACTGGGCGGGCGGCTCGTGCCAGCGCGGCGGCGATGTCCTCGCCTGCGGCGACCCCGCGCTGCACGCGGAGATCCTGCGCAGGATCGCCTCGCAGTGAAGCTTCTGATCCTCGGCGGCCGGCGAAGCCGCCGTCGGCCGGCGGACGCGGTCCCCGGCGAATCCGCGGCGGTTTTGCGCTAGCATCGGCTGCATCGAATCAGGCCGAGGTCATCCATGGGAACCGCACAACCCGATCTTCGGAACAATCCGCTCGGGACCGACGGATTCGAGTTCATCGAGTACGCGGCGCCCGACCC
>DATGDG010000467.1:0-5024 GCA_035311025.1 Casimicrobiaceae bacterium | reverse complement strand
GGCGATGATGCGCACGCTGCGCGACGACTTCGGCATCAACGTGGTGCACGGCTGGGGCATGACCGAGACGAGCCCGATCGGGACCGCCGGAGTGCTGAAGACGAAGCATCGCGGGCTCGGTCACGAAGAACGCCTCGCGCTGCTGTCGAAGCAGGGACGGCCGCTGTACGGCGTGCAGATCAAGACCGTCGATGCCGAAGGTCGCGAGCTGCCGCGCGACGGCAAGGCGGCGGGGAACGTGCTGATCAAGGGCCCCTGGATCGCGAGCGGCTATTACCGTGGCGAGGGCGGCGATCCCCTGGTCGACGGCTGGTTCCCGACCGGCGACGTCGGCACGCTCGATGCCGACGGCTACCTCGAGATCACGGACCGCTCCAAGGACGTCATCAAGTCGGGCGGGGAATGGATCAGCTCGATCACGCTGGAGAACATCGCGTTCGGCCACCCCGGCGTGCAGGAAGCCGCAGTCATCGGCCTGCGCCATCCGAAGTGGGACGAGCGCCCGCTGCTGGTAGTGGTCAGGAAGCCCGGCGCGGACGTCTCGCGGGAGGCGCTGCTCGACTATTACCGGGACCGCGCGGCCCGCTGGTGGATTCCCGACGACGTCGTGTTCGTCGAGGAACTGCCGCACACCGCGACCGGGAAGCTTTCCAAGCGCACGCTGCGCGAGCGCTTCCGCGATCACGAATGGCCCGCCGGCGCGGCGAATCAGCGCCGCGACAGCAGCGCATAGCGGCGCTCGAGGTCGGGCTGCCGCCGCGGCTGCCAGCGCGCCAGCAGTTCGTCCATCGCGTCGAAGCCGTTGCACACCAGCACGACGTCGCAGCCGGCCGCGATCGCGGCTTCGGCGCGCGCGACGATGTCGCCGGCCGAATGCGCCCCGGCCATCTCGAGGTCGTCGGAGAACACCAGCCCGTCGAAACCCAGGCGTCCGCGCAGGATCTCGCCGATCCACACCGGCGAGAAACCCGCGGGCCGCGAGTCGACGGCGGGATACACGACGTGCGCCGGCATGATCGCCTGCAGTCCCTGGGCGATCAGCGCTGCGAACGGAACCGCGTCGGTCGACAGGATCGTGTCGAGGTGGCGCCGGTCCACCGGCGTGTCGACGTGGGAATCCGCGGCGACCCAGCCGTGACCCGGGAAATGCTTGCCGACACCGCCGACGCCCCGTGAATTGAGGCCGCGCAGCAGCGCACCGGCGAGATCGGCGACGACCACGGGGTCGGCGTGGAAAGCCCGGTTGCCGATCACCGCGCTCCTGCCGTGATCGAGATCCAGCACCGGCGTGAAGCTGAAGTCGATGCCGTGCGCCACGAGTTCCCGCGCGATGGTGGCGCCGTGGCGAAACGCGGCCTCGCCGGCGGCCGCCGGATCGGCATCCCACTGCTCGCCCAGCGTCCGCATCGCCGGCAGCTCGGAGAAGCGGTCGCCGCGGAAGCGCTGCACGCGCCCGCCTTCGTGATCGACGCCGATCACGAGCTCCGGACGCAGCTTGCGGATCGACGCGGTGAGGGCGCCAAGCTGCTTCGACGACTCGAAATTGCGCGTGAACAGGATCACGCCCCCCACCCGCGGGTCGCCGAGGCGCGCGCGGTCGGCCGCCGTCAGCGCGAGGCCCTCGACCCCCAGCATCAGCGGGCCGCGCGCGGAGACTGCGCGCCGGCTCATCGCGCCGGCCTCACTGCTTCGAACTCATCGCGCACCCGCCTCAGCGCGCCGCCTGGCGCATCAGCGTCTTCATCTCGCGCACGGCCTCGCGCAGCCCGATGAACACGCTGCGCGCGACGATGGCGTGACCGATGTGGAGCTCGCGCACCCCCGGCAGCGCGGCGACGGGCTGGACGTTGACGTAGTTGAGCGCATGGCCGGCGTTGAAGCGCATGCCGAGCTCGCGGATCGCATTGCCGGCGCGCTGGAGCTTGTCCAGCTCGGCGACCACCGGCGCACTCTCCGAATCGCGCCCGCGCGCATGGAACGCGTGCGCATAGGGCCCCGTGTGCAGCTCGCAGACGCGTGCCCCGATGTGCGCCGACGCCTCGACCTGCGCGAGCTCCGCATCGATGAACACCGACGTCACGATGCCTGCGTCGGCCAGACGCGCGACGGCATCCTTGAGCTTCGCTTCCTGCCGCGAGACGTCGAGCCCGCCTTCGGTCGTCACCTCCTGCCTGCCTTCGGGCACCAGCATCGCCATCTCCGGACGCAGCTGGCAGGCGATCTCGATCATCTCGGGAGTCGCCGCCATCTCGAGGTTGAGCTTGATGTGCACGAGATCCCGCAGGCGCCGCACGTCCTCGTCCTGGATGTGGCGCCGATCCTCCCGCAGATGCACGGTGATGCCGTCGGCGCCGCCGAGATGCGCCTCGACGGCGGCCCAGACCGGATCGGGCTCGTAGGTGCGCCGCGCCTCGCGCAACGTGGCGACGTGGTCGATGTTGACGCCGAGTTCGATCACCGCGGATTCCTTTCGCTCATCGTTCGCTCCTGTCCTTGTCCTTGTCCTCGTCCAGGGCCGCCAGGTCCTGGACGATGCGGCGGCTGAAGATGCGCCGCTCTTCGAGGTAGTGGTCGAGCACGCTGCGCATCAGGCGCTTGGCCTCGGCCGCGACGTCGGCGTCGGGATAGCGTTCGGTGGCGAGCGCGATCAGCGTCGCCCCGCGCACGACCGGCCAGCGCCCGGAGGGCGAGGCGCCGGGTTCCGCCAGCCCGCGCTGCGGACCGCGGTCGAAGGCGTAATGGTAGCGTTGGCCGGGATCGACCGGCGCCCCGGTGTCGGCCTCGTGGGTCAGCGACAGCGCGTAACCAAGCTCGGCCAGCAGGCGCAGCTCGAAACGACGCAGGATCTCCGCCTGCGCCGCCGCTGCGCCCGTTTGCGTCAGTCCCTGCAGCGCGGATTCGTAGGCGAGCCACAGTGCGGGGTGGGGATCGTCGCGCGGCAGGAGCTTCAGCAGCAGCTCGTTCAGGTAGAACCCGCACAGCAGCGCTGCGCCGACCGGCAGCGGCATGCCGCCGCACCACTCCGCCTTGACCAGCGTCTTGAGCTCGGCGGCCCCTGCCCAGCCCAGGCTCAGCGGCTGGAAGGCCTGCAGCACGCCCCGCAGCTCGGAGCGGGGTCGCTTCGCACCGCGCGCGACCATCGCGACCCTGCCGGCGCGCTCGGTGAAAGCCTCGACGATCAGGCTGGTCTCCTTGTACGCGTAGGTGTGCAGCACGTACGCCGGCTCCTCGTCGCGGCGCTCCCTTGGCGTTCTCATGTCAGTAGCCGAGCCGCGTCAGCATCGCGTCGCTCTGCGACCACCCCTCCTTGACCTTCACCCAGACCTCGAGGAAGACGCGCCCGCCGAACAGCTTCTCCATGTCCGCGCGCGCCGCCGAGGCGATCGCCTTCATCCGTCTCCCGCCCTCCCCGACGAGGATCGCGCGCTGGCCCGCCTTGTCCACGAGGATCGTCGCGCGGATGCGCCGCATCGCCCCGTCGTGCTCGAAGCTCTCGATCGCCACCGCCGTCGAGTAGGGCACCTCGTCGCCGAGCTGTCGGAAGATCTTCTCGCGGATGAACTCGGCGGCGAGGAAGCGTTCGTCGCGGTCGGTCAGCTCGTCCTCGGGGTAGAGCGGGGGCGACTCGGGCAGCAGGCGCGCGATCTCGCGCTTCAGCGTCGCCAGGTCGGTGCCGCGCTCGGCCGAGATCGGGACGATCGCGGCAAGCTCCCGCAGCTTCGCGATTTCGGCGATCCGCGGCAGCAGGCCGCGCTTGTCGGCGACCGCGTCGATCTTGTTGAGCGCCACGATCACCGGCACTTCGGCCGGGCACAGCGCCAGCACCGCGCGATCGGCGTCGTTGAAGCGTGCCGCGTCCAGCACGACGACGACGACGTCGACCTCCGCCAGGCTGTCGCGGACCGCGCGGTTCAGGCGGTCGTTGAGCCGCGACCGGTGCAGGGTCTGGAATCCGGGGGTGTCGACGAAGACGTACTGGACGTCGGGATCGCTCAGGATCCCGGTGATCCGGTGGCGTGTCGTCTGCGGCTTGCGCGACGTGATGCTGATCTTCTCGCCGACCAGCGCGTTGAGCAGCGTCGACTTGCCGACCGACGGGCGGCCGACGATCGCGACGTGGCCGCAGCGGTGCTGCGCCACGGGCGCGCTAGCCATGGCTGCGCACGGGCGCCTGCGTCACCACGGCCAGCGCGCGCTCGGCCGCATCCTGCTCGGCGATGCGCCGGCTCGTTCCCGCTCCCGAGGTGACGACCGACAGCGCGGGAATCCTGCATTCGACGGTGAACTGCTGCGCATGCGCCTCGCCCGCGGTCGCGACGATCGCATACTCGGGGACCGGCAGGCGCTGCGACTGCAGCCATTCCTGCAGCCGCGTCTTTGGATCCTTGCCCAGGGTCCGCGGATCGGCGTCGCTGAGCAATTCGCCGAACACGCCGTTGATCACCCGCTCCGCAGCCGCGAAACCGGCGTCGATGGCCACGGCGCCGAAGACCGCCTCGAGCGCGTCGGCGAGGATCGACCCGCGATCGGCCCCTCCGCTCCTGTGCTCGCCCTCCCCCAGCCGGATCAGAGGGCCGAGCCCGATCGCTCGCGCGACCCGGGCCAGGGTATCGCGATTCACGAGGTGCGCGCGCACGCGCGACAGGTCGCCTTCGGGAAGGTCGGGAAAGCGCCGGTAGAGCGCAAGCGCGATCACGCAGTTCAGGACCGCGTCGCCCGCGAACTCGAGCCGCTCGTTGTGCGGGACGCCGAAGCTGCGGTGGGTCAGCGCCTGCCGCAGCAGGTCGGGATCGCGGAACGCGTGGTCGATCGCAATGGGCAAGGCGCGTCGATGTCAGCGGGTCGAGCGCGCCTCGAAGTCGAGGAGGACGCTCGCGTTGCCGATCATGTGCAGGACCTTCTGCCAGGACATCGTCGCCACGATCGCGTTGCCCTCACGGCTCACCAGCACGTCGGCGGCGCTCACCGAGTCGACGTAGTCGGCCGACAGGCGACGGTCCATCGACCGCCGGATCTCGGCCGGC
>DATGDG010000466.1:0-5529 GCA_035311025.1 Casimicrobiaceae bacterium | reverse complement strand
CGCCTCGAAGCTGACCGATGCGCAGATGAAAGCACTGGCCGACTACGGCGCCGGCCTGCGCTGAAGCCCCCTCACCCCCGCCCGCTCATGCTTGCGGGAGAAGGTACGAGGCGCGTCGACGCCGAGCGGGTGAGCGATGGGTCAGGTGTGCCCGGCGTCGACATCAGCTCCCGATCGGCGAGCACATGATCACCTGGTCGGCGCCGTAGCCTTCGGGAATCCACGTCGAAGGATCCGCGCGCATCTGGTCGCGGATCGTGTGATCGGTCGTATACCGGTGATTGGTCGTGGTCTGGTTGAAGAAGCGCCAGACTGGAACGTCACCCGACGGGCAGGCGCCCGTCCCCGGGTCCGGTAGTGCGATGTAGAACACGCTGGGGCTCTCGTAGGTCCACCCCGGGTACTTGCCGGGGTTGTCGGTCACCGCCTGACACTCGGCGGGACTGGCCGAATAGAAATGGGAGTCGCCGTATCCGGGCGTCTGGTAGAAACGGCACACCGGATTCGTACCTGGAGCCTGCGCGTCGTAGGCGAGAAAACGCAGGCCGGTCCGTTCCCATCCCGGATGCACGCCAGTTTCGAGATCGGCGATCTCGGCAGGGCTCGCGGTCATGAAGTAGTGCTTCAGGCCGGCGTTGTAGTACTCGACGACGACGGCTTCGGACGCTCCGCTGTTCGTTCCGGGGGTCAGGTACTGGCGGGTCAGCGGCAGCATGTTGTCGAGCCGCGAGTAATCGTCGGTGCCGGCCATGTAGCTGCATGACGCCGAGCCCTGGTACAACCCGCCGCGAACCTCGTAGTAGCCTCCGCTCGCGAAATATGTCAGCAACGCCGCGCCGCTCGAGCCGGGCTCGGTCGATCCCTGGTTGTAGATCACCTGCGCGAAGCTCGACCCGTCCGAATAGACGTCATAGGTCAGCGTCGACCCCTGGCTCCACTTCATCAGGTCGCCTTCGGGATGGTGCAGCACCGAGGCGATCGCGCCCGTGGGAATCGGCTCGGCACGCCACGCCGCGAAGCGCGAACCGACCGGAGGATTCTCGTTGAGCCGCACCAGCGCCCAGTCCCAGTCCTCGCTGCGGGCCAGCAGCGCCGCGCCTGCCGCGAGCTGCACGTACGGCGGAACGACGGTGCTGCCGCAGGTCGCGGCCTCGAAGAACCAGTAGGTGTTGAGCGTTCGCGCGGCCATCGCCGAGTTCATGCAGTGGTTGGCGGTGAAGAAATAAGGCGTATGGCTGAAGATCGAATCGTTGAGCAGCTGCCCGGTGCACAGGTAGCTGTAGCCGTCCTCCTGCGTGAAATCCATCTCGGCCACGGCCCTGCTCGCAGCGGCGAGGGCCGACGACTGCGGCGTGACGCAGGCGACGTCGATCTCGCAGCTTCCCGCGGCGCCGATCTGCAGCAGATCCTTGACGCCGATCTTGCGAAGCGATGCCGGTGCGACGAGCTGGTGCGACAGCTTTGCGATGCCCAGCACGAGTCCCTGCACGTGCACGCCCTGCTCGACCTGGATCTCGAGGATCGCGGTGTCCCCTTCCAGCACCGGCGTCCAGAACATCCCGAAGCGCGCGGTGTCGGCCGCGATGGCGTTCGCGGGGATCGGCCCGAAGACCTGTCCCTGGGCGCCACTGCCGGCGAAGCGGAACGATACCCCGGTGTCGGTTCGCTGCAGCACCAGCGCGACGCGCAGTGCCGCAGCGCCCGGCGACGTGACGGCGATGCGCGCCGCGCGGCTTCCGTCGGGCAGCGGCTGCCAGGCCAGCGCATCGAGCGCAATCGAGCGGGACGCATCGGGAAGCTCGCGAGGCAACGCGATCGCCAGCGCTTTCGCGACCCCCTTGGCGCCCTGTGCCGTCGTTGCCGCGTTCTTCGCCCGCAGCGCCGCGAGCTCGGCCGCAGACGGCGCGGGAAGCGAGATGCGCAATGCCTGCGCGTCGACGGGCAGCAGCAGTACCGCAGTCGCCGCCTTCTTGATCAGGGGAGGACGATAGTCGGCGGGGGGCACCGCAGTGACCGGCGCGCTCGCCGCAGTGGACACGCCCGCGAGCAGCGTCGCCGCGATCGCAACACCCGTCGCGAAGGTGCTGCGCAATCTCGACAGCGACGATGTCATGCGTCCCTCCCCGGACACGCGCTGTCGCCGATCGGCGACAGCGCGAATGGACTCGATGATGCGAGCGTACAACCGATGGCGAACGGAGTTCGCCGACACTGCGCACGCCGTTGCGCGCAGCGACGATGCGTCGCGCGTCAGGTGGACCGCTCAACCCCGCGGCGGTTCCGGAGGACTTTGCAGGCAGATGTTCAGATGTTCGCGCCAGTGCGGCAGCGCGAAGCCGAACGCAGCTGCAAAACGCCGCGTGTCGAGCACCGCATACGCAGGCCGGCGCGCCGGCGTCGGATACTCGGCGGTCGTGATCGGCGTGATGCGTGGATGCGCGACGTTCCCGACGATCGCCTGCGCGAATTCGTACCACGTCGTCGCACCCTGCGCCGACAGGTGATAGAGCCCGGCATGTCCGGCGAGATAGCCGATGCCGCGACCGACGAGCGTGGCGGTTGCCGCTGCGAGCGCGCGGCTCCAGTTCGGAACCCCGACCTGGTCGGCGACGATGCGCAGTTCGTCGCGCTCGGCGGCGAGCCTCCTGATCGTCGTCAGGAAATTCGCGCCGCGCAGCGAATAGACCCAGCTGGTGCGGAAGGTCAGTGCCTGCGCACCCGATGCCGCGATGGCGCGTTCGCCTTCGAGCTTGCTCGCGCCGTAGACGTTCCGCGGACCGGTCGCCGCCGTCTCGTCATAGGGGCTGCTTGCGGTGCCGTCGAACACGTAGTCGGTCGAATAGTGGATCAGCACGGCGCCGCTGCGCCTTGCCTCGTCGGCGAGGATGCCGGGCGCCTGCGCGTTGACGGCGAACGCCTGCTCGCGCTCGCTCTCGGCGCGATCGACAGCCGTGTAGGCACCCGCGTTGACGATGAGTTGCGGCGCAAGCTCGCGCACGACGCGGAGGATCCGCGAAGGATCGGCGAGATCCAGCGCCGCATGGTCGCAGGCGACCACGTCGCCGTGGGCTGCGAGCGCAACCGCGAGCTCGCTGCCGAGCTGGCCATTGGCGCCGGTGACGAGGATGGTCGGACGCTCACCTGGCATCTGGCGAACCCTTCCTTCAGGCGTAGACGTCGGCCTGCGCCAGGAGCTTGCCGGCGGCGTCCTTGGGCGCGAGCGTCGGCGCGATCCCCGCCGGCCACCCGATGCGCAGCGCAGGATCGTTCCACAGCAGCGTGCGCTCGTGCTCGGGATACCAGTAGTCGGTCGTCTTGTAGAGGAATTCCGCCACCTCCGAGACGACGATGAATCCGTGCGCGAACCCCGGCGGGATCCAGAGCATCCTGCGGTTGTCCGCCGACAGCTCGATCGCGACGTGGGCCCCGAAGGTCGGCGACGAGCGCCGCAGGTCGACGGCGACGTCGAGCACCGCGCCCTCGATCACGCGCACGAGCTTTCCCTGCGCGTGCTCGATCTGATAGTGCAGGCCGCGCAGCACGCCGCGGTGCGATCGCGAGTGGTTGTCCTGGACGAAGTCGACGTCGATACCTGCGGCGACGAAGTCGCGCCGGTTCCAGCTTTCGAAGAAGAAGCCGCGCGCGTCGCCGAACACCTTCGGCTCGACGATCACGACGTCGGGCAGCGCACTCTTCGTGAACTGCATCAGCGGATCACCGGATCGTCGAGCAGGCCGAGCAGGTAGCGCCCGTAGCCGTTCTTCGCCAGCGCCGATCCGAGCCTGCGCAGATCCTCTGCGCCGATGTACCCCTGCCGGAATGCGATCTCCTCGGGACAGGCGAGCTTCAAGCCCTGCCGACGCTCGATCGTCTCGATGTACTGCGAAGCCTCGAGCAGCGATTCGTGCGTTCCCGTGTCGAGCCACGCCATGCCCCGTCCCATGACCTCGCAGGCGAGCTCGCCCCATTCGAGGTAACGGCGGTTGACGTCGGTGATCTCGAGTTCGCCGCGGGCCGAGGGCTCGAGCTCCCGCGCGATGTCGACGACGCGGCTGTCGTAGAAATAGAGGCCCGTCACCGCGTAGCGCGACTTCGGCGCCTTGGGCTTCTCCTCGAGGCTCACGACGCGCCCGCCGGCATCGAACTCAGCGACGCCGTAGCGCTCGGGATCGGCCACCGGGTAGGCGAAGATCGTCGCACCCCGGGTCGCCGAATCGGCATGCGCGAGCTGACCCTGCAGGTCGTGGCCGTAGAAGATGTTGTCGCCCAGCACCAGCACCGAGGGCCCGCCGCCGATGAAATTGCGCCCGATGATGAAGGCCTGCGCGAGGCCTTCGGGCGCCGGCTGCACCGCATAGGAGAAATTGAGTCCCCAGCGGCTGCCGTCGCCGAGCAGCTGGGTGAAACGCGGCGTGTCCTCGGGCGTGGAGATCAGCAGGATGTCGCGGATTCCGGCGAGCATCAGCGTCGACAGCGGATAGTAGATCATCGGCTTGTCGTACACGGGCAGCAGCTGCTTGGACACGACCTGTGTCACCGGATGGAGCCGCGTGCCCGAGCCCCCGGCGAGAATGATTCCCTTGCGCGTCATTGCTGCGCCCTCCCCGCCCGTCGTGCCGCCATCGCAGCCTCACGCATACTGGAGATCGATCCACTTGCGGTACTCGTCGCTCTGCACGCTCGCGAGCCAGTCGCCGTTGCCGAGATACCAGTCGACGGTTCTTGCCATTCCCGACTCGAAGGTTTCGGACGGGCCCCAGCCGAGCTCGCTGCGGATCTTGGTCGCATCGATCGCGTAGCGCCGGTCGTGGCCCGGGCGGTCGGCGACGAACGCGATCTGCGCGGCGAAATCGCGGCCCGGCACGCGCTCGCCCAGCAGCCTGCAGAGGGTGTGGACGACGTCGAGGTTCGCCGTCTCCGCGTTGCCGCCGACGTTGTAGGTCTCGCCCGGCCTCCCGTGCGCGAGCACCGCGCGGATGGCCGCGCAATGGTCACCGACGTAGAGCCAGTCGCGGACGTTCTTGCCGTCACCGTAGACCGGCAGCGGCTTGCCGGCGAGCGCGTTGACGATCATCAGCGGGATCAGCTTCTCGGGGAACTGGCGCGGCCCGTAGTTGTTCGAGCAGTTCGTCGTCAGCGTCGGCAGGCCGTACGTATGGTGGTAGGCGCGGACCATGTGATCGGAGGCCGCCTTCGATGCCGCATACGGACTGTTCGGCGCGAACGGCGTCGTCTCGGAGAACGCCGGATCGGCGGGACCGAGCGATCCGTAGACCTCGTCGGTCGACACGTGCAGGAAGCGGAACGCCGCGCGCTCGTCCGCCGGCAGCGTCTCCCACCACAACCGCGTGCATTCGAGCAGCGTGCACGTGCCGACGATGTTGGTGTCGACGAAAGCACGCGGGCCCCGGATCGAGCGGTCGACGTGCGTCTCCGCGGCGAGGTTGACGATCGCCCGCGGACGATGCCGTGCGAGCAGGGCCGCCACCGCATCGGCGTCGCCGATGTCGCCGCGGACTAAGACGTGCC
>DATGDG010000465.1:0-2773 GCA_035311025.1 Casimicrobiaceae bacterium | reverse complement strand
ATCGCTGTACCTCGAGGGCCCGCACGCGGGCGAGTTTTACCGCACGGTCAGCCGGCTGATCGAGATGCGCACGCGCGACTACATGGCGCTGCCGCACGTCAGCGACGAAGCGTCCGCCGGGGCTCCGGGGTAGGCGCCCATCCCTTCCATCGTCGCGCCCCCGGGGCGCCAGGAGACTCCCGTGCAGACTTTCAAGGCCTATCGCACGTTCCAGGAAGACGGCGTCGTGACGAGTCGCTTCGTCACGATGGGCATCGACGAGCTCGATCCGGGCGACGTGGTGATCCGCACCAAGTACTCGACGATCAACTACAAGGATG
Source organism: Casimicrobiaceae bacterium (assembly GCA_035311025.1). GTDB lineage: Bacteria > Pseudomonadota > Gammaproteobacteria > Burkholderiales > Casimicrobiaceae > VBCG01. Next base: position 2,453 of record DATGDG010000465.1, on the reverse strand, counting down.
CCCTGTCGTACAACGGCACCGGCAAGATCATGCGCAAGTTCCCGACCGTCGCGGGCATCGACATGGCCGGGACGGTCGAATCGTCGGCGGATTCGCGCTTCAGGCAGGGCGACAAGGTGATCGTCACCGGATACGACCTGGGTGTCGGGCACGACGGCGGTTATTCCGAGTTCGTGCGGGTGCCCGCCGACTGGGTCGTGCGCCGCCCCGAGAGCATGACGGCGTTCGACGCGATGACGCTGGGCACCGCCGGATACACGGCGGCACTGGCGATCCACCTGATGCAGCACAACGGCCTCGCGCCGGCAAATGGCCCGGTCGCGGTCACCGGCGCGACCGGCGGCGTCGGCTCGGTCGCCATCGAGGTCCTCGCCAAGCAGGGCTACGACGTCGTCGCGATCACCGGCAAGGCCCAGGAAACCGACTACCTGCGTGGCATCGGCGCGCGCGAAGTGATGCTGCGCACCGCGCTCGACCTGTCGAAGATCCGGCCGCTGGAAAAGGCGATCTTCGCCGGCGCCGTCGACAACCTCGGCGGCGACATCCTGGCGTGGCTGCTCGCGAGCTCGAAGATCGGCGGCACCGTGGCGGCCGTCGGCCTCGCTGCCGACATGAGGCTCTCGACGACCGTCGCCCCGTTCATCCTGCGCGGCGTCCATCTGCTGGGCACCGACAGCGCCAACACGCCGATGGCGCTGCGCCAGCGACTGTGGAACAAGCTGGCCGTCGAATGGCGTCCGGATCGCGTCCACGACCAGGTTCGCACGATCGATTTCGACGAACTGCCGACGCATTTCGACGCATACCTGAAGGGATTGGTGCGGGGACGCACGGTCGTGCGCATCGCGGCCGACAGCCATCCGTAGGCAGGAATCAGGGATCAGAAGTCAGGAATCAGAAATCACAAGACGGAAGTCAGGAAGCAGCGGACGGCCAGGAGGATCGCGGTCATGGGCAGCGCGGATGACGCAGGTCGGGGCCGGGCGGCGATCGCCGCCTGTGCCGAATTCCACCGCAGGTCGATCGACGATCGCGACGCTTTCTGGCGCGAGGAAGCGAAGCTCGTCGACTGGCATGCGCCTTTCGCCGACGTCCTCGACCATTCGAGGCCCCCGTTCGCGCGCTGGTTCGTCGGCGGCCGGACCAACCTGTGCCACAACGCCGTCGACCGGCATCTCGTGGCGCGCGGCGGCCAGCCGGCGCTGATCTACCTCTCGACCGAGACCGGGCAGAGCCGCACCTACACCTACGCCGAGGTGCACGAGGAAGTGAACTGCTGCGCCGCGATGCTCAAGGCACGGGGCGTCGGCCGGGGCGATCGCGTGCTGATCTACATGCCGATGATCGCCGAGGCGGTGTTCGCGATGCTCGCCTGCGTTCGCATCGGCGCGATCCACTCGGTCGTGTTCGGCGGCTTCGCGCCGGCGAGCCTCGCCACCCGGATCGACGACGCGCGCCCGGCGCTGATGTTCACGTCCGACGCCGGCATGCGCGCAGGCAGGATGATCCCCTACAAGCCGCTGGTCGACGAGGCGCTGCGGATCGCGCGGCATCCGCCGCGGCACGTGATCCTGGTCAATCGCGGCCTCGACCCCGGCTGTGCGATGCAGGCGCCCCGCGACGTCGATTTCGCCGCGGAGCGCGCCGGGCACGCGGGCGCGAAGGTTCCCTGCGAATGGCTCGAGTCTTCGGAACCTTCGTACATCCTCTACACGTCAGGCACGACCGGCCAGCCCAAGGGCGTGCAGCGCGACACCGGCGGCTACGCGGTGGCGCTGGCCTCGTCGATGCGGCGCATCTTCGCGCTGGCGCCCGGGGAGACGATGTTCACGACCAGCGACATCGGCTGGGTCGTCGGCCATTCGTACATCGTCTACGGACCGCTGATCAACGGCTCGCCGACGATCCTCTACGAAGGAGTGCCGATCCGCCCCGACCCCGGCATCTGGTGGAAGATCGTTGCCGAGCACAAGGCGAGGACGATGTTCAGCTCGCCGACGGCCATCCGCGTGCTCAAGAAGCAGGACCCGTCGTACATGAAGCGCCACGACCTGTCGTCGCTGCGCTACCTGTTCCTTGCCGGCGAGCCGCTGGACGAGCCGACGGCGCGCTGGGCCGCCGACGCCCTGGGCGTGGCGATCGTGGACAACTACTGGCAGACCGAGACCGGTTGGCCGATCCTCTCTGCGCAGCCGGGGGTCGCCGATACCCCGCGCAAGTTCGGCTCGCCGTCGTTCCCGGTCTACGGCTACGACGTGAAGCTCGTCGACGGCGCAACGGGCGCCGACGCTGCCGCGGGCGAGAAGGGCGTGCTGACGATCGCGCCGCCGCTGCCGCCTGGCTGCATGACCACGGTCTGGGGCAACGACGAGCGCTACGTGTCGACCTACTACCGGACGATCCCGGGCCGCGAGCTGTATTCGACGTTCGACTGGGCCACGCGCGACGCCGAC
>DATGDG010000464.1:0-4979 GCA_035311025.1 Casimicrobiaceae bacterium | reverse complement strand
ACGGGCCGCGCCAGGCGCCGGCTGCCTGACGTCGTGACCGCTTCCGCTCCCGCACCCATCGCCGCGCAGGTCGGCGTGCTGGAATTTCCCTGCGCGTTCCCGATCAAGGTGATGGGCCGCACCGAGCCCGGGTTCGCCCAGGCGATCCTCGCGATCGTGCACCGGCACGCCCCCGATTTCGATGGCGCCGCGCTCGAAATGCGCTCTTCCTCCGGCGGGCGTTACCTGTCGCTGACGGCGACGGTCAACGCGACCTCGCGCGAGCAACTCGACGCCCTCTACCGCGAGCTGGTCGCGCAGCCGATGGTGGTGATGGTCCTGTGACCGGGCCGGCGGGCAACGGGCACACCGACATCGTCATCCGTGCGTTCGGTCGCAGCGATTACGAGACGACCTGGCGCGCGATGCAGGCGTTCACCGACGCCCGGACGGCGCAGACGCCCGACGAGATCTGGCTGACCGAGCATCCCCCCGTCTACACGCTGGGTCTCGCCGGTCGAAGTGAGCACTTGCTTCGTCGCAACGGCATCCCGGTGCTCAAGGTCGATCGCGGCGGCCAGGTCACTTACCACGGGCCTGGCCAGCTGGTCGCCTATCTGATGCTCGACCTGCGGCGGCTGCGGCTTGGCGTGCGCGACATGGTCAGGCGCATCGAGGCCGGGGTGATAACATGGCTTGCAGCCGACGCGATCGACGCGTACGGCAAGCCGTCGGCGCCGGGCATCTACGTCGGCCGCGACGGCACCGAGGCGAAGATCGCCTCGCTGGGCCTGCGGGTGCGAAACGGCTGCACGTACCACGGCGTGGCCGTCAACATCGACATGGACCTCAGCCCTTTCGCCGACATCGACCCCTGCGGGTACCCGGGGCTGCGCGTGACGCAACTCGCGGAGCTCGGCGTCCGGCGCTCGGTCGACGACGCAGGTGCCGCGCTCGCGCCGATCCTCGCCGCGCAGCTCGCCGCGCGGCCGGTGGCGGATCGCGGACGATGAGCGACCCACGCCGCCGCCTGGATTCCGACGACGCGTCAGGCGACGCGCCGCTGCTGGCGAATGCGGCCGGCGTCAAGCACAAGGGCGGGTCCAAGACCGAGCGGATCCCGATCAAGGTCGTGCCGGCGGAAATCCTGCGCAAGCCCGAATGGATCCGCGTGCGCGCCCCGTCGTCGCCGCGCTTCCACGAGATCAAGCACATCCTGCGCGAACGCCGGCTTCACACGGTGTGCGAGGAAGCCTCGTGCCCGAACATCGGCGAATGCTTCGGCAAGGGCACGGCGACGTTCATGATCATGGGCGACATCTGCACGCGCCGCTGCCCGTTCTGCGACGTCGGCCACGGCCGCCCGCTGCCCCTGGACACCGATGAACCGGGAAACCTCGCGAAGACGATCGCGGCGCTGAAGCTGTCCTACGTGGTCATCACCAGCGTCGATCGCGACGACCTGCGCGACGGCGGCGCGCAGCATTTCGTCGACTGCATACGGGCGGTGCGCGAGCACTCGCCATCGACGCGGATCGAGGTGCTGGTCCCGGATTTCCGCGGTCGGCTCGATCGCGCGCTCGACATCCTCTGCGCGGCGCCCCCCGACGTGATGAACCACAATCTGGAGACGGTGCCGAGGCTCTACCGCCAGGCGCGTCCGGGCTCCGACTACGCCCATTCGCTGAGGCTGCTCTCCGATTTCAAGCGCCGCTTCCCCGGCGTCCCGACCAAGTCCGGGCTGATGGTGGGCCTGGGCGAGACCGACGACGAGATTCTCGCGACGATGCGCGACATGCGCAATCACGACATCGACATGCTGACGATCGGCCAGTACCTGCAGCCCTCGAAAGGCCACCTCCCGGTGCTGCGGTACGTGCACCCGGACACGTTCGTCCGCCTGGAGCGCGAAGCGCACGCGATGGGTTTCCTGCACGCCGCCGTCGGCGCCATGGTGCGCTCGTCGTATCACGCCGATCGCCAGGCCGAAGAAGCGCTTGCCGCGGGCGGTTGAGCGCGGTGCCGCGACGGGTCGCTGACTGCGGTGCCGTCGTCGCTGCGGCGTCCGGCGCGCGCTCAGTCCGCCGCCGGTGGCGTCGCGCCCCTGGGCCACAGCAGCCACAGTTGCCCCTGCTGGCGCATCCGCCCTGCCTCCCTGCCCGCGTCATCCCCGAATCCCCAGAACAGGTCCGCGCGCACCGGTCCCCGGATCGCGCCGCCCGTGTCCTGCGCCAGGACCAGGCGTCGCAACGGCTCGCCGGACAGCGGGCGCGTCGTCGCCAGCCACACCGGCGCGCCCAGCGGTATCGCGTGGGGGTCGACGGCGATCGTCCGCCCCGCGAGCAGCGGCACGCCGAGGCTGCCGGTGGGCCCGTCGATCCGTGCTTCGAGCGTTCCGGGTGCCGGCGGAGGGAGGATGCGGAAGAAGACGTAGCTCGGGTTCTCGTCGAGCAGCGCCTTGATCCGGTCGGGATGCTCGATCCCCCACTCGCGAATGCTCTGCATCGACGCCTGGTCGACCGTCATCTCGCCACGGTCGACGAGCACCCGGGCGATCGAGCGGTAGGGCTGGCCATTCTGATCGGCGTAACCGACGCGCATCACGCCGCCGTCGGCGAGCTCGATGCGCCCCGAGCCCTGGACCTGGAGGAAGAACGCATCGACCGGATCCGTGACCCAGACCAGCACCGTGGCGGTGGCACCGACGCGACCGGCATCGATGTCGGCGCGCGTCCAGTACGGAACGACACGCCTGCCATCGAGGCGTCCGCGCACCCGCTTGCCCTTGAGCTCGGGGTAGAGCCCGGCGAGGTCCACGGTCAGGAGGTCGTCCGGAGGCGCATAGAGCGGTGTCGCGCAGGTCGCCGTTCGCGTGCGGGAGCCCGACAGCAGCGGCTCGTAGTAGCCGGTGATGAGTCCGCTGGCGCTGCCGTCGCTGCCCGATACGCGCCACGGGGTAAAATGGCTCTCGAAGAAACTGCGCACGGCGCCGGCGTCGCGCGCATCGACAGCGGCCGCGGCGGCGCACACGCCGCTCCAGACCGGCTCCGTCGCCGGGCGGGCGACCAGTGCGTTGCAGCTCTCGAGCAACGCAGGCCAGGCGGCCGCGGGATCGTCGTCCTTCCAAGCCGGAAGCGCATCGAAGCTCGCTCTCGAGTAGACGGCGTGCGGGGGCGCAGCGGGCTGCACGCCCGGCGGAGGTGTCGGCACGACCTGGCAGCCGGCGAGTCCGACGATCGCCGCGGCAGCCGATGCGCGAAGCACGCGCAATGCGGCGGATGCCCGCGAAGTCCGCGGGCGGGGTATCGACGATGGCATGGTTCTACCTGGAATCGCTGATTGCACTGTTCATCCTGCTCGGAATCGTCTGGTGGACGATGGCCCCGTCGCGCAAGCCGCGCAGCGGTGCGGGCCGCGAGGCCGGTGCGCCGGGCGAGCCGGAGCCGCCGCACGACGGCAGCCGGGGACCCGACCGGCGCTCCGGCGGCCGACGCCCCGGGGGATCGGCCTGAGAGCCCCCGCGGATCCGGCTCGGCGCACGATGCGCGGTCAGCGGTCAGTGCAGCGTGCGCGGGATCGACAGCGTGAACGGAGGAATGGGCGCGTCGAACGCCGTGCCGTCCTCGGCCAGCATCTGGTAGCTGCCGCGCATGGTCCCGACGGCGGTCGGGATGCTTGCGCCGCTCGTGTATTCGAAGCTCTCGCCGGGTTTCAGCACCGGCTGCTGGCCGACGACCCCCGGCCCTTTCACTTCCTGGACGTGATTGTCGCCGTCGGTGATGATCCAGTGTCGGCTGACGAGCTGGGCGGCGACGCTGCCGGTGTTGGTGACCGTGATCGTGTACGCGAACACGAAATGGTTCTTGGCGGGATCCGACTGGTCCTCGAGAAACGTGACCCTGGGTTGCACCGAGATCTGGTAGCGGCTGTTCTCCGGCATCGTCCGATTCCGTGCGCGCAACGCGCGCTTTTCTGAGATTATAGTCCCCCGATGAAACGCAACCATCGCATTGCCCCGTCGCTGCTGTCCGCGGATTTCGCGCGCCTCGGCGAGGAGGTCCGCGCCGTCACCGCGGCCGGCGCCGATTTCCTGCACTTCGACGTGATGGACAACCACTACGTTCCGAACCTGACGGTCGGACCGCTGGTCTGCGCCGCGATCAAGCCGCACGCGACGATACCGATCGACGTGCACCTGATGGTGAAGCCGGTCGACCGCATCGTTCCCGATTTCGCCCAGGCCGGGGCGTCGATCATCAGCTTCCACCCGGAGGCCTCCGAGCACGTCGATCGCACGATCGGGCTGATCCACGACCAGGGCTGCAGGGCCGGGCTGGTCTTCAATCCGGCGACGCCGCTGGACTGGCTGATGCACGTGATCGACAAGCTCGATCTCGTGCTGATCATGTCGATGAACCCTGGCTTCGGCGGGCAGTCGTTCATCCCGCACGCTCTGGAGAAACTGAAGGCGGCGCGCAGGCTCGTCGACGCCGCGATGGAACGCACTGGCCGCGAGATCCTGCTCGAGGTCGACGGCGGCGTGAAGGTCGACAACATCGCTGCGATCGCGGCGGCGGGCGCGGACACCTTCGTCGCCGGCAGCGCCGTGTTCAACACCCCCGACTACCGCGCGACGATCGACGCGATGCGCGCGCAGCTCGCCGCCGCCGGCGGGACGCACTGAGCGCCGCGACACCGAAGACCTCCCGGATGATGACCGAAACCGAATTCCGTGCGCTGGCGGCGGAAGGCTACAACCGCATTCCGCTGACGCTCGAGTCGTTCGCCGACCTCGACACGCCGCTGTCGATCTACCTCAAGCTCGCGCAGCAGCGCTACACGTTCCTGCTCGAGTCGGTGGTCGGCGGCGAGCGCTTCGGCCGCTACTCGTTCATCGGCCTGCCGGCGAAGATCCGCATCCGCGCGCACGGCACGGCGATCGAGGTCGGCAACGACGCCGGCGTGCTCGAACGCCACGAAGGCGACCCGCTCGAGTTCGT
>DATGDG010000463.1:0-4974 GCA_035311025.1 Casimicrobiaceae bacterium | reverse complement strand
GGCACGTCTTCAGCGGAGGCCCCGCGGAGCGCGCCGGTCTCGCCCCCCAGGACACGCTGGTGGCGCTCGACGGCCTGAAGGCATCGGGGGAATCGCTGGACGCGCTGTTCGCCTCCCGCGTCCCCGGGGAGCGGGTGCGGGTTCACGCATTTCGCCGCGACGAGCTGGTCGACGTCGAGGTCGAGCTCGATGCCGCGCCCGCCGACACCTGCTACCTGACCCTGCGTGCCGACGTGTCCGCGGAAACGGAAGCGCTGCGCCGCGCCTGGCTCGGTGCGTCCTGAGCGCTCCGCGCATCGCCGGAAGGCGCGCGCCGACGCCGATGGGCGAAGGCCCGCGAACGCGCCGTCAAGGCTTGTGCGACTTCGATTCGCTCCTGCGCTTCGGGTGTTCCGGCGCGTGCGTCGCCTGCAGCGCTTCCAGGGACGCGCGCTGAAGCTCCAGGGTCTTGATGCTCATCTGCATCAGGTTGAGGGTCATCGCGAGCCAGCCCTCGATGACCCGGAGCTCGCCGATCTTCCGGTCGACTTCGGCGGGATCGAGCGCGGCGAACATCGCCGCGGGATTGGGAAAAGGCATCATTCCCGGCATGAATCCGGCCATCATGCCGGGCATCGCACCCGGCTGCCCGGCGGGCGACGCCCCACTGCCGGCGGGACCCTGACCTGAACCCGCCTGCACGCCATGCGTCCCTGGTGGTGCCGCCCCCGGCGCAGGCATCGGCACCGCGAACGGATTCCACATCCGCTGCATGAACGCCATTGCGTCCTCCGCCGAGAAATTCCTGGAGGCACCCGCGTCCTTCGTGGATTCGTCGCTCATCGCTCCCCCGCAACACGCCCGAAAGCGCGCCGACGGCATGCGCTTTGCAGTGCGCTAATATCGTGCGCCATGACGAACGCCTCCGCAACCCTCCTCGCCCGCCTCGCCGAAGCAGTGGGCGACGCGCAGGTGCTGACGGCGGCAGCGGACATCGAGCCCTACCTCGTCGATCAGCGCGGACGCTATCGGGGCGCCGCGCGCGCGGTGGTGCGACCGGCGAACACCGCGGAAGTCGCCGCCGTCGTGCGCGCCTGCGTCGATGCGGACGTCGCGCTGGTTCCGCAAGGTGGCAACACCGGGATGTGCGGCGCAGCCACGCCGGACGACTCGGGCACCGAGGTCGTCGTGTCGCTCGTCCGCATGCGCAGGGTCCGCGCGCTCGACTGCGACAACGCGACGATCACCGTCGAAGCCGGTGCAACCCTTGCCGACGTGCAACAGGCTGCGGCGGATGCGGGTCTGATGTTTCCGCTGTCGCTGGCTTCCGAAGGGAGCTGCACGATCGGCGGCAACATCGCCACCAACGCCGGTGGCACCGCGGTCCTGCGCTACGGCAACATGCGCGAGCTGGTGCTCGGCATCGAGGCGGTCCTGGCCGACGGGCGCGTGTGGAACGGCCTGCGTGGCCTGCGCAAGGACAACACCGGCTATGACCTCAAGCAGCTGTTCGTGGGCAGCGAGGGCACGCTCGGAATCGTCACGGCAGCCGTGCTGAAGCTGTTTCCGTCGCCGAGGACCCGGGTGACCGCGCTCGCCGCGATGCGCGGCGTCGCGCAGGCGGTCGGCCTGCTGCGCCGGATGAAGCAGGCGCTGGGCGATCGCCTCGTCGGTTTCGAATTGATGAGCGATGCGGCTCTCGGACTGTCGCGCGCCCACCATCCCGAGCTTCCCGACCCGCTTCCAGGACATCCGTGGTATGTGCTGCTGCAGGCCGACGACAGCGCCGCCTCGGTGCCCCTCGGGGCCGAGGTCGAAACGGCGCTGGGGCAGGCCATCGCCGATGGCGTGGTCGCCGACGCGACCGTTGCGCAGTCCGGGGATCAGGCCTCGCGGCTGTGGGCGCTGCGCGAGTACATCAGCGAATCGCAGCGGCGCGAAGGTCCGAACGTCAAGCACGACATATCGCTGCCGGTATCGGCGATCCCTGCGTTCATCGACGCGACCGGCCCTGCGCTGACCGATGCCTTCGCCGATGCCCGGCTGGTCGTGTTCGGACATCTGGGGGACGGCAATCTGCATTACAACGTCGCTGCTCCGAGGGGTGCATCCGCGCAGGCATTCATGGACAATACGCCGAAGGTGAATCGCATCGTCCACGACCGTGTCGTTGCCGCCGGCGGCAGCATCAGCGCCGAGCACGGCATCGGTCAGCTCAAGCGAGAGGAGCTCGCCCATTACAAACCCCCGCTGGACATCGAGCTGATGCGCCGGATCAAGGCCGCGCTCGATCCTCTTGGCCTGCTCAATCCGGGAAAGGTCCTGCAGCGCGGCGGGCGCTGACCCATGGGCAAGCTGATCTTCTGGCTGGTCGTCGTGTTCGGCGGATTGCTGGTGCTGCGCCTGATCAGCGTCGCCAAGCATGGCTCCGGTCGCAGCGGGGATTCGCCGCGGACCGGTCAACGCAATGGGGCAAAGCCCGCAGCGATGATCCGCTGCGTCGACTGTGGCGTGTTCCTGCCCAGCAGCGACGCGGTCAAGAGCTCGCGTGGTCCCGTGTGCGGCGATCCGCAATGCGCGCGCAGGCGCGGCAGCGCCGCATCTTGAATCCCGCCGTGACCCGCACGTCCACCCTGCCCGCCTTCGCTCCTCCGCCGCTGCCCCCTTCGATCACCGGGTCGTCGCGGCGCATCCTGTGGATCGTCGGCCTGTTCCGCGCCGTCAGCGGGGCGCTGCTGCTCGGGCTCGCGCTGCTGCTCGACCTGCGCGTGCTCAACGTCACGACGCCCAACTCGTTCGTCATCGCCGCGTCGCTCTATTTCGTGTTCGGGCTGGCGGCGTTCGGCTGGATCCAGCAGGAGCGACTGCCGCTGCCCCTCCCCCAGACACTGGTGACCCTGCTCGGGGGCGACATCTTCTTCCTCGGGCTGGCGATGGTCGCGGGCGGAAGTTCAGGCGCGCCGCTGCCGATCCTGCTGTTCCCGCAGCTTGCCGCGAGCGGCTGGCTGCTGCGGACCAAGACGGCGTTCTTCCACGCGGCGCTCGCCGCGATCGTGCTGCTCGGCCTGGAAGCCTGGCGTGCGCTCAATGGCCTGATCGGAGGACCGCAGCTTTTCCAGACCGCGCTGATCTCGATCGGCTATTTCGCGATGGTCGGGATCGCCGTCGTCATCGGCCGATACACGAAGGCGTCGGAGGAGCTGGCGGCGCAGCGCGGGATCGACGTCGCCAACCTCGAGCAGGTCAACCGGCTGATCATCCAGGACATGCAGGACGGCGTGCTCGTCGTCGACCTCAACGGCGTCGTCCGCGGCCACAACGCCCAGGTCACGCGGCTGCTGGGCGGATTCGGGAGGATGCGCGGCGGCATGCGCCTGGCCGAGTTCTCGACCACCCTGCACGACTACTGGCGCCGATGGAACGAGGACGCGTCCGAGACCCTGCCCCCGTTCAAGGTCGAGGCAACGCAGCGCCTGCTGCGCGTGCGCCTGGTGCGCATCGGTTCGGGACTGAATGGCGGTACGCTGATCTACCTCGAGGACCTCGGGCGCGCGCAGAACGAGGCCCAGCAGATGAAGCTCGCGGCCATGGGGCGGTTGACCGCGTCGATCGCCCACGAGGTCCGCAACCCGCTGTCGGCGATCAACCAGGCGGCGCAGCTGCTCGAGGAAGACGGCGCGGTGGCGCCGGAAGGCGCGCGCCTGCTGTCGATGATTCGGAACAACGCCAAGCGCATCGACCGCATCGTCGGCGAAGTCCTGCAGCTGAACCGCCGCGACCGCCAACAGCCCGAAGCCATCGACCTGGGTGACTTCATCCGGTCCATCACCGATGAGATCATCCAGGCCGAGGGCATTCCTCCGGGTGGAATCGCCATCGACATCCCCGACGAGCTGCAGGTCGTGTTCGACCGGGGACACTTGAGCCAGATCGCATGGAACCTGGTGAGAAATGCGTGGCAGCACTGCCGAAAGCACGAGGGGAGCATCGCGGTCGCGGCCCGTCCCGGGTACATGGGCGACGCCGTCATCTGCGAGCTCTCCGACGACGGTCCCGGCGTCCCGGCCGAGTACCGTGCGCACATCTTCGAGCCGTTCTTCACGACGCGCCCGGGCGGAACCGGTCTCGGGCTCTACATTGCGCGTGAACTCGCCGACGCCAACGGCGCCGCGCTCGAATTGCTGCCCAAGGCGCCTGGCGCGAGCTTCAGGATGACTTTCAAACGTGCCTCGATGTCCCCATCGCCCCCATCGCACTAGAATGACGGCGGCAGCCCAACCATAACCCCTCGAAGATTCCCCACCATGTCTCGCAGAACCCGCGGTCAACCCAGAGTGCTGGTCGTCGACGACGAGCCGGATCTCCTCGAACTGCTCGAGCTCACGCTGTCCCGGATGGGTCTCGACACGATCCGGGCGGAATCGGTCGGCGAGGCGCAGCGCCTGCTCGACAGCGGGCCGTTCGATCTCTGCCTGACCGACTGGAACCTTCCGGACGGTGAAGGCCTGCGCGTGGTCGAGCACATCACCCAAAAGGCCCTCGACGTTCCCGTGGCCGTGATCACCGCCTTTGGCAGCGCCGAGAACGCGGTGGCGGCGCTGAAGGCCGGCGCTTTCGACTACCTGGCCAAGCCGGTCGCCCTCGAGCAGTTGCGCGCGCTGGTGAAGCAGGCGCTGAAGGTGCCCGAGAAGCCGCAGCCCGCCAACAGCTACCAGCTGCTCGGCGAATCGCCCGCGATGCAGCAGGTGCGCGGCATGATCGACCGCCTCGCCCGCAGCCAGGCGCCCGTCTTCATCAATGGCGAGTCGGGAAGCGGCAAGGAGCTCGCCGCGAGGATGATCCATCTGAAAGGACCGCGCGCCGAGCAGCCGTTCATCGCGGTGAACTGCGGTGCCATTCCCGAGAACCTGATGGAAAGCGAGTTCTTCGGCTACAAGAAAGGCGCCTTCACCGGCGCCGAGGCCGATCGCGACGGGTTCTTCCAGGCAGCCAACG
>DATGDG010000462.1:0-4058 GCA_035311025.1 Casimicrobiaceae bacterium | reverse complement strand
CAACCACGCCTGCCTGAACGACGGCGCACTGCTGTCTCGCGCGCGCGTCGAGCGCTATCCGCACGGCGACGTCGCCGTGCTCGCCGAGCGCATCGCGGCCGCCCGCGCGCGGCGTCGCTTCATCGCCACCGACGCGGTGTTCAGCATGGACGGCGACATCGCGCCGCTGCCCGCGCTGCTCGATCTCGCACGGCAGCACGATGCGTGGCTGGTCGTCGACGACGCGCACGGTTTCGGCGTGCTGGGTGGCGGCCGCGGAAGCCTCGCCCACTTCGGGCTTCGGTCGGAGCGCATCGTCTACATGGGGACGCTGGGCAAGGCCGCGGGCGTCGCCGGCGCATTCGTCGCCGCGCATCCCGCCGTGATCGAGACCCTCGTCCAGGGCGCGCGCTCGTACATCTACACGACTGCCGCGCCGCCGCTGACTGCAGAAGCGCTGCGCGTGTCGCTCGCGCTGATCGCCGACGGCGAAGCGCGGCGCACGCATCTCGCCGCGCTCGTCGCGGCGTTCCGCGAACGCGCGGCGGCACTGCCCTGGAGGCTGCTGCCGTCGCGCACCCCGATCCAGCCGCTCGTGATCGGCGATTCCGGGAAGGCGGTCGCGGTGTCGGCGGCACTGCAGGAGATGGGCATCTGCGTGCCCGCGATTCGTCCGCCGACCGTGCCCCGGGGCACCGCGCGGCTTCGCGTGTCGCTGTCGGCCGCGCACCTGCTGTCCGACGTCCACGAGCTCGCCGATGCGCTGCAGCTCGTGGCTTCGAGGGCGACCGGGTGAGCGCCCTGCACCCGGTCGCCGCGGGCGGGCAGCCCGGCCGCGTGCACGTCGAGTCGGTGGGGATCGGCCCGCCGCTGGTGATGCTGCACGGCTTTGCGATGCATGGCGGGCTGTTCTCGCCGGTCCTTCCGGCACTCGCCCGGCAATCGCGCGTCCACGTGGTCGACCTGCCGGGTCACGGCTGGTCGGAGGCGATCGCTCAGCTGAGCATGGCCGCCGTCGTCAGCGCGGTCGACGCCGCGATCGACGCCGCGGTGCCGGACGGCGAGCCGCTGACCGTGCTGGGCTGGTCGCTGGGCGGGCAGGTGGCGTTGCGCTGGGCGCTGGCGCGCCCGGGGCGCATCGCGCGGCTCGTCCTGGTCGCGACGACGCCGTCGTTCGTGACCCGTGACGGATGGCCGCAGGCGATGGCCCCGGCGACGCTCGCGCGCTTTGGCGACGAGCTCGCGGTCGCGTACCGCCTCACCCTCCTGCGCTTCCTCAGCCTGCAGGTGCAGGGCAGCGACGAGGGCCGGGAGACGCTGTCGGCGCTGCGCGCGCGGCTGTTCGAGCGCGGCGAGCCGGCGCCGGGCGTCCTCGCCGCGACGCTGGCGATGCTGCGCGACAACGACCTGCGCGCCGAGCTCGCGCGGATCCGTGCGCCGGCGCTGGTGATCGGCGGCGAGCGCGACGCGCTGGTGCCGCTCGCGGCGTCCGAGAGCCTCGCAGCCGCGCTTCCGCGCGCAACCCACCGGAGCATCGCGGGCGCGGCGCACGCGCCGTTCCTGTCGCACCGGCAGGCATTCGTCGACGCGTATGAGTCGTTCTCCGATGGTTGATCCTGCGTTCCCGGCGCCGGACCCGCGCGAGGTGGACCCGAGCGCGGTGAGGCGCGGTTTCGCGCGCGCCGCACCGACCTACGACGCGGCGGCCGCGCTGCAGCGCGAGGTCGGGACGCGGATGGCGCAGCGCCTCGATTACGTGAAGCTCGCTCCCGCGGCGATCCTCGATGCGGGATGCGGGACCGGCGAGGCGATCGGCGAGCTCTCGGCGCGCTACCCGGGCGCGCGCATCGTCGGCCTGGATCTCGCGTTGCCGATGGTGGAGGCCGCGCGTGCGCGCGCGGTCAGCGGCCGCTCGATGCTCGATCGCCTGCTGCGACCGTTCGCGGGCGGCCGCGCTGCGCGGATGCCGCGGTTCGTCTGCGCCGACATCGCGTCCCTGCCGCTTGCCGGCGTGTCGGTCGACCTCGCCTGGAGCAATCTTGCGCTGCAATGGGTGAACGACCTGCCGCGCGCGTTCGCGGAGTTCCGCCGCGTGCTGAAGGTCGGAGGGCTGCTGACGTTCACGACCTTCGGCCCCGACACGCTTCGGGAGCTCCGCTCCGCCTTCGCCGGCGTCGGCGGCGGCACCCACACGAACCGCTTCGTCGACATGCACGACATCGGCGACATGCTGCTCCACGCCGGCTTCGCCGGTCCGGTGATGGACATGGAGCGCATCGTGCTGACCTACGACACGCCGCGCGCGATGCTCGCCGAACTGAAGGCGATCGGTGCGGCCAACCGCACGCGCGGGCGTCCCCGCGGACTCACCGGCCGTGGGCGCTGGTCGCGGGTCACCGCGCGGCTCGAGGCGCTGCGGCGCGATGGCCGCATTCCCGCGACCTTCGAGATCGTCTACGGCCACGCGTGGAAAGGGGAGCCGCGAACGACGCCCGAGGGCCACGCGATCGTCAGGCTGCAGCGGCCGGACCGGCGATGATGCGGCCCGGACGTATACCCGGTGGGGTATTTGTCACCGGAACCGACACCGGCGTCGGCAAGACCTTCGTCGCCGCGGCCCTGCTGCGCGGATTCTGCGATTGCGGATTGCGTGCGGTCGGCATGAAGCCGGTCGCCGCCGGAATCGAGCCGGGTTCCGCGGTCAACGCCGACGTCTGCGTGCTCGAGGGAGCCGGCAACGTCGACGCTCCGCTGGCGGACCGCAACCCTTTCGCGTTCACCGCGCCGATCGCGCCGCACCTGGCCGCCGCCTACGAGGGGAGGGCGATCGACATCGGCGTCATTTCGCTCGCCTACGGCCGCCTGGCGGCCGTCGCGGATGCGGTGGTCGTCGAAGGCGCGGGCGGTGCGCTGGTTCCCCTCGACGGGCGGCGCGACATGCTCGACATCGCGGCGGCACTGCGCCTGCCGGTGCTGCTCGTCGTCGGCATGCGCCTGGGCTGCCTGAACCACGCACTGCTGTCGGCGCTGGCGATACGCGCCCGCGGCCTGACCCTCGCCGGGTGGGTCGCCAACCGTCTGCCGCCGGACCTGCCGCACGCCGAGGACAACATCGACGCGCTGACGCGGCGCATCGGTGTTGCGCCGATCGCGACATTCGCTCCCGGCATGCCGTCCCGGATCGCGCCGGATAGGCTGAACGCGCTGGAAATGTTTTGATCCATGCTAAGATTTCGCGGTTTTGCGCGGCATGGCAATCGGTGGCATTCCAAGCGCGCGCAATCCTTCCAGAACGGGTACACATTGCGCCGGAGCCGCGCAGGGCAGGGCGGAGCCGGGCAGGACGTGATCGGGGACAGCATGGCAGGGATTGGAAAGGAACAGACGCGGGTGGAAGAAACGCGAGTGGCGCGCACGCCGACAGCGCATGCGCGCCGGCGGCTTGCAGCCGCACTTTGCGCCGGACTGCTGAGCGTGCCGGGCGTCGCGCTTGCCAACTGGGAGTGGAATTTCCAGCCGCCCGGGTCGTCGATCTCCGAGCAGATCACGCAGCTGCACGTGATCATCTTCTGGATCTGCGTCGTGATCTTCGTCGGCGTGTTCGGAACGATGTTCTACACGCTGATCAAGCACCGGAAGTCCGTGGGGCACCAGGCGGCCCAGTTCCACGAGAACACGACGGTCGAGATCGTCTGGACGGTCGTCCCGATCCTGATCCTGCTGTTCATGGCGTGGCCTGCGACCAAGCTGATCCTGGCGATGCACGACACGTCGGCGGCCGACATGACGGTCAAGGTCACCGGCTACCAGTGGAAATGGGGCTACGACTACGTCCAGGACGGCTTCGGTTTCTACTCGACGCTCGCCACTCCGGTTTCGCAGATTCACGACCGGGCCCCCAAGGACGAGCACTACCTGCTCGAGGTCGACCATCCGCTGGTCGTTCCGGTCGACACCAAGGTGCGGGTGCTGGTGACGGCGGCCGACGTCCTGCACTCCTGGTACGTTCCCTCGCTGGGCGTCCAGCAGGAGGCGATTCCCGGGTTCGTCCGGGACGTCTGGTTCAAGGCCGACAAGGT
>DATGDG010000461.1:0-4833 GCA_035311025.1 Casimicrobiaceae bacterium | reverse complement strand
CGCCTCGTTACACATCCTCGGCACGATCCACCCTCGTCACGACCAGGAGAAACCGATGATCACCAACACCTCCGGCGGCACCAACCTCCACGAGATCGCCCCCGGCATCTATCGGATCAACACACCCGTCGAAATGCCAGGCGGGATCGGCTTCAGCTTCAACCAGTACCTCGTCGCCGACGAGGAGCCGCTGCTCTTCCACACCGGCCCGCGGCGCCTGTTCCCGCTGACCGCCGAGGCGATCGGCAAGGTCCTGCCCGTCGAGCGGCTGCGCTACGCAGCGTTCTCGCACTTCGAGGCCGACGAGTGTGGCGCGCTCAACGACTTCCTCGCCGCCGCACCCGGCGCCGTTCCCGTCTGCAGCCAGGTGGCCGCGATGGTGTCCGTCGACGATATTGCCACCCGCCCGGCGCGCGCGCTGGCCGACGGTGAGATCCTCCGCACCGGGGCACGCGCCTTCAAATGGATCGACACGCCGCACGTGCCTCACGGCTGGGAGTGCGGGTTCATGATGGAGCTCGAGACCCGCACGCTCCTGTGCGGCGACCTCTTCACCCAGGGCGGCTCCGGCGCCGTGGCGATCACCGAGAACGACATCCTCGACCCGAGCGAGGCTTTCCGCAGGGCGATGGACTACTACGCGCACACGCCGCAGACCGGCGCGACCCTCGAGCGTCTCGCCCGCGAGGAGCCCCAGGTCCTCGCCTGCATGCATGGCAGCGCGTGGCGCGGTGACGGTGCTGCGCTGCTGCGCGCGCTGGCCCACTCGCTCGCGAGCCCGGCTGCGATGGCCGCCGCAGCGTAGGGACGCGACACGTCGGGGACGCAACTCGGGGGGCGGATCCGCCCCGCCTTCGAGGCGGATGCCCGCTGCCGCTAGAAATAGGGAGGAGGCTCCGGCAGCGGCTGGCCACAGGCGCACACACCCGCGTGCTTCTCGTAGTCGCTCATCTTGTGGCAGGCGGTGCACCGGACCCAGAGCGGATTGATGTGATCGGGAACCCAGACGCTGGTGAACGCGGCTTTCCCCAAGTCGGTCCAGAACCTCTGCATCGCCTGCCGGTGGGTGCCGCCGCGCACCATCTGCGTCGCCTGCTCGGGCCTTTCCCAGGCGGAGATGGTGACGCCGCGGCCACCGATTCGCAGCGTGGACAGACCGATGAACCCGTCCATACGCAGCATCTCGGTCGCGGTCGCGCGGGTGAGGCTGCGAATCTCCTCGGTCTCCTCGTCGGTGTTCCAGATCGTCGTGATGCCGAACGCTCCGGGCTTCGTCTTCTTGCCCGAATGTACGGCAACCGACATGCCGAAGGAGAAGGGGCCGATCGTGTGCGGCTGCACGAGCACCTGCAGCCCGAGTTGCTCCGGAACCGCCCGGGTGTCGAAGTAGCCCCTCACCGCCGTGATTCCGTCCGCGCCGATCTCGATGACGTCGACCCCCGGCAGCGATACCCGCCGGCCCGTCGGCGGCAAGCCCTGGAACGACCCGGTGTTGGTGCCTTTCATCATCCACTCGGCGACGACCTTTCCCGCGCCCGCCTCCGCGATGCTCGCAACCTCGAACGACAGGTCGGGGAATGCGTCCCACAGGTGCTTCGCGTTGGCGCCGATGGCCTCGCCCGAAATCTCGCCCGTCGTGGGATCGCGATAGCTGCCACCGCCGGCGAAGGTCCTGACGATCGCGTCGGCGTCGCGCGCGTTCCACGCGGCGAGGTATTCATTCGCCTTGCCCAGGCAGTCGACCATCGGATTTCCTCGTCGTCGATTCGTCAGTTCGCGGGGCAGGAGCGCCGGGCGCCACGGCATGGCTCGCCGGGGGCGTGATCACCAGAGACGATGTCGTCTCGCGCGACCCCGGGTCGCCGAGACACTACGCAGCTCTGCAAGGGTCGTCAATGTCCGTCGGGCGCGAGGCAACCTTCTCGCATAGGTTGCCGTAGCGCTGCGCCGCGTACGCCAATTTGGGCACGCCCCTCGGCGGGTGGCGCACCGAGCCGATGCGCGTGCCTACATCGGGTGCCCTCGGGGTGCGCAGCCGGACGATCCGTACGGTCGTCGTTTCCCTCGATTCGGCGAACCCGGGGTCGGGCCGCGGCAAGCGCGGTTCGACGCGACGCGTTTTCCAATGGGTCTGACCGCGAACCGGTTGCGCTTGACATGCAATTAAACACTTGCCTATACTTCATGCAAGCCTCGACTTGCCCCTAACCCTCGATGACCCAGCGCTCCCATGACACCGATCTGCTGTTCAAGGCCCTCGCCGATCCCAGCCGGCGCAAGCTCCTGGACGTACTGCACGCGCACGACGGCCGGACCCTCAACGAGTTGTGCGAGCACCTGGACATGACGCGGCAGGGCGTGACGCAGCACCTCGACGTATTGGAGGCGGCGAACCTGGTCGCGACCGTGCGGCGCGGACGCGAGAAGCTGCACTTCCTCAATCCCGTGCCCCTGCAGCAGATCTACGAGCGCTGGATCGCCAAGTTCGAGAAGCCGCGTCTGAAGGCGCTCAACGATCTGAAACGACGACTGGAGAAAGGCGATGGCTAGATCGACGTTCGTCTACGTGACTTACATCCGCACCACGCCGGAGAAGCTGTGGTCGGCGCTGACCGACGCGGAGTTCATCGAACAGTACTGGTTCGGCATGCACTGCGAATGCGAATGGACGGCCGGATCCTCGTGGAAGCTGATGTCGGGCGACGGCCAGCTCTACGATGCCGGCGAAATCGTCGAGGCCGATCCGCCGCGGCGCCTGGTGATCCGCTGGCAGCACCAGATCAGGCCTGAGCTCAAGGCCGAGGGTGATTCGCGATGCACGATGGAGCTCGAGCCCTTCGGAGCAGCAGTCAAGCTGTCCATCACGCATACCATCGAGCGCGATCCCTCGCAATTCATCGAGGCGGTGTCGGGCGGCTGGCCGAAGGTCCTCTCCAATCTCAAGTCCTTGCTGGAAACCGGCTCCATCGCCATGCGGGACCCGTACCCGACGGGCAATCCCTACGGCCGCCGCTGACCCCGAACGGTTCGGCGGGTTGGCCGCGCGGAGCGGCGCTCGAGCGAACGGTCAGGCCGCTCCGGATGTCGGCTTGGGAGGGGGTGGCTGGCGCTCGATGCATTCCAGCGCCGTGTCGAGGCAGGCCCACTTCGGCGCGCTGGAACTCCAGATGTTCGCGGTCGGATTGATCGACGATGGGTCATCGAGCGTGCCGACCCGGACGACGGTCAGGTTGCGGCGGCCCGTCGAGTCTGCGAAGAGATGGCTGCCGCATCGTGGGCAGAAGCGGCGACGCACCTGGTTTCCGCTGTCCGCGGCGCTGGTGTACTCGTCGGTCCTTCCGGTGACCTCGATGGCAGAGGTCGGGAAGATCGCGTTGACCGTTCCGTTCGAGGAGAGGCGCTGACAGTCCTTGCACCAGCAGATTCTTGCAAGGACGGGTTCAGCGGTCAGACGGTATCTCACCTGGCCGCACAGGCAGCCTCCAGTTCGTTCGGTCATCGCGGTCCTTCGGGTGCAGGAACAGAGCGGCGTGGCGACCCGGCTGGGCTGCCGGCGCGAGCCGACGCAAATGATAGCCGTCGTCAGTCGCTCGCGGGGTCGACAGGAAGTTGGGCCCCGTCGCCGGCCTCGGCGCCCCGCGCGGGCCGGCGGACGGCCCTGATCTTCCCGCTGTTTCCGCCGCCGCAGAAGAACCGGTCGCCGCCATCGGACTCGAGTCCCGACACGGCCGTTCCCGGCGGCATCTCGAGCTGCTCCAGGACCTCGCCCGTGCGCGGATCGACGCGGCGCAGATCGCTCTCGTCGCCCTCCCAGGTGCCGTGCCAGAGCTCGCCGTCGACCCAGGTGACCCCGGTGACGAAGCGGTTGGACGCGAGGGTGCGCAGGATCGCCCCGGTCTCGGGATCGACCTGATGGATCTTCCGCTCCCGGTACTGACCGACCCAGAGCGTCCCCTCGGCCCACGCGAGTCCCGAATCGGCGCCACCGCCGGGCGCCGGGATCTCGGCGAGCACACGGCCGGAGGTCGGGTCGATCTTCCGGATGCGATCCTCGACGATCTGGAACAGGTGCTGGCCGTCGAAGGCCGTCCCCGCATGCGCAGCGACATCGAGCGAGCGCAGCGCCTCCCCGCTCGCCGGATCGAAGGCGTTGAGCCTGTCTCCGGACGCGAACCAGACCTGCCGTCCGTCGTAGGTGACCCCACCCACTTGGGCGACACCCGGAAAGGGTCCGTACTCGCGGAGGATCGTGGCAGTCGATCGTTTCATGACCGAATGTTAGGCAATCGGCAGCGGCGCGGGAAGTAACAAGGCTGTCGCGAATCCCGGCATCGGCGGGGTCATCCAGCGCCGCGCTCGTCCGCGGCCGTAGGACTGCACCTTGCCTGCGGCGGCAAGCGCGTCGAGCGCCCGCTGCGCGCTGCGCTGGCTGGCGCCCAGCGCCAGCGCCAGGGCGGAGCTCGACCACGACTCGCCGTCGGCCAGGAAGGCGAGCACCTCCGCATGCCGTTCTTCGACCGGCCGGGCCAGCACGACGACCTCGCGGGCGGGGGGCGGCACCAGCGCGAATCCCCGCCTCGTCGCGGTGACACCCGACAGCGTCTGCAGCACGCTTCGAAGCCGGCCGATTTCGACGCGCAGCCGCACCCGGTGCGATTCATCGATGTGCCTCGTGCGGAATGCCCGCGTGATGAGCGCCTCCCTCGCCACGTCGTCGGGCCACGCCTCGCCCAGCGCGCGGGCGAGGGCGAACAGCACCGGGCGCGTCGCGAGCGGCGCCACCGCAGCTGCCGCGCGCACGGCATGGCGGCACGCGTCCACCACCAGCGCGTC
>DATGDG010000460.1:0-4072 GCA_035311025.1 Casimicrobiaceae bacterium | reverse complement strand
GCAACATCGCTGCGTCGGGTGTCGTGCGGACCTTTCCCAAGAACACCATCCTGATCAACGAGGGCGACGTCGGCGACGCCCTCTACGTCGTCCTGTCCGGGCGGGTCAAGGTGTTCGCGAGCAACGCGGCCGGCCGCGAGTTCGTCATCGATTTCCACGGGCCTGGCGAATACGTCGGCGAGATGTCCCTCGACGGCGAGCCGCGCTCGGCGTCGGTGGTGACGGTCGAGCCGACGACCTGCGCCGTCGTCAACCGCGCGCAGCTTCGGGACTTCATCCTCGCCCATCCCGATTTCGCGATGCACCTGATCGAGCGCCTGATCCGCCGTGTCCGCGTCACGACCAGCAATCTGAAGAGCCTCGCGCTGTCGGATGTCTACGGCCGTCTTGCGCGGTTGCTGAACGCGCTGGCACAGGAGGTCGATGGCAGGCTCGTCGTACCCGAGAAGCTGACGCAGCAGGACATCGCCGATCGGGTCGGCGCTTCGCGCGACATGATCGGCAAGCTGATGAAAGACCTGATCGCCGGAGGCTATCTCGCCGTCGAGGAACGCACGATCACGATCCGGAAGAAGCTGCCCACCGGCTGGTAGCCGTCACCTGTCGACGCCGCCGAAGCAGACGTACTTCACTTCGACGAACTCCTCGACCCCGTATTTCGATCCCTCGCGGCCGAGGCCCGACTGCTTCATCCCCCCGAAAGGGGCCACCTCGGTGGTGATGAGGCCGGTGTTGACGCCGACCATCCCGTATTCCAGCGCTTCGGCGACGCGCCAGATGCGGCCGATGTCGCGCGAGTAGAAATACGACGCGAGCCCGTATTCGACGCGGTTGGCGAGCTCGACGACTTCGGCGTCGTCCCTGAACGGAATCAGCGGTGCGACCGGCCCAAAGGTCTCCTCGCGGAAGATCTGCATGTCGGGCGTGACACCGGTCAGCACGGTCGGCTCGTAGAACGTGCCCCCGAGCGCGTGCCGCTTCCCGCCGGTGACGACCTGTGCGCCACGCGACCTGGCGTCGGTGAGGTGCTCCTCGACCTTGGCGACCGCCTCGGCGTTGATCAGCGGTCCCTGGGTGACGCCGGCCTCGGTGCCGGGTCCGACCTTGAGCGCGCCCACGCGGGCGGCGAGCTTCCGGGCGAAGGCGTCGTAGACCTTCTCGTGGACGAAGAAGCGGTTCGCGCACACGCAGGTCTGGCCGGCGTTGCGGTACTTGGAGACGATCGCGCCCTCGGCCGCGGCATCGAGATCCGCGTCGTCGAACACGATGAACGGCGCGTTGCCGCCGAGCTCCAGCGAGATCTTCTTGATCGTCGGCGCGACCTGCCGCATCAGCAGCCGGCCGACTTCGGTCGAGCCGGTGAACGACAGCTTGCGCACGGTCGGATTTGCGCACAGCTCGCCGCCGATCGACGGCGCGTCGCCGGTGATCACATTGAGCACGCCCGGCGGGAAGCCGGCGCGGTGCGCGAGCTCGGCCAGTGCGAAGGCCGAGAACGGCGTCGCCTCGGCCGGCTTGATGACGACCGTGCAGCCGGCGGCGAGCGCGGGCGCGACCTTGCGCGTGATCATCGAGCTCGGGAAGTTCCAGGGCGTGATCGCCGCGCAGACGCCGACCGGCTCCTTGATGACCACCAGCCGCCGGTCGTTGGCGATCGTCGGGATCACGTCGCCGTAGATGCGCTTCGCTTCCTCGGCGAACCATTCGATGTAGGCGGCACCGATCGTGATCTCGCCCTTGGCCTCGGCGAGCGGCTTGCCCTGCTCGCTGGTGAGGATCAGCGCCAGGTCGTCGACGTTCGCGAGCATCAGGTCGTTCCACTTGCGCAGGATCGCCGAGCGCTCCCTCGCCGTCCTGGCGCGCCACGCGGGCCATGCGCGGTTGGCCGCTTCGATCGCCCGCTTCGTCTCCGCCGCGTGGAACAGCGGCGCGCTGCCCACCGTCGCGCCGGTCGCCGGATCGGAGATGTGCATCGTGCCGCCGTCGTCGGCGTCGATCCAGCGGCCGTCGACGTAACACTGCTGACGCAGCAGCGACGGATCCTTCAGCGCGACGGAAGGGCGTTCGATCGTATCGGGGGGCATGGCGATGGTCTCCGTGGCCGGTGTCTCGCGAGCCCTTCAGTATAGTCGCCCGGCATCGGGCGACTCCTGGCGCGGCGCAACGGCGCGATGCCGCCTGCGCCCGGAGGTCACTCCCAGCGCACGAGGTCCGCGTATGCGGTGAACAGGATGATCGCGCCGAAGGCGATCCGGTACCACGCGAACGGCAGGAAGTCGTGGCGGCTCACGTAGCGGATCAGCCAGCGCACGCACAGGAACGCCGACACGAACGCTGCGACGAACCCGACGGCGAAACCGTGCAGGTCCTGAGCCGACAGCAGGTGGCGGTTCTTGACGAACTCGTAGGCGCAGGCGGCGAGCAGCGTCGGTATCGCGAGGAAGAACGAGAACTCGGTGGCCGCGCGCCGCGACAGCCCGAACAGCATGCCGCCGATGATCGTGGCGCCCGAGCGCGACGTGCCGGGGATCAGCGCGAAGGCCTGCGCGATGCCGACCTTCAGCGCATCCATCCACGTCATGGCGTCGACGCTGTCGATGGTGATGGTCGCCGGTCTGCGCTGCTGCCGCCGCTCGGCCCAGATGATGACGAACGCGCCGATGACCGACGCTGCCGCCACCGGAACCGGCGCGAACAGCCAGCCCTTGATGTACTTCGCGAACGCGAGACCCAGCACCGCGGCGGGCATGAACGCAACCAGCAGGTTGAGTGCAAAGCGCTGGGCGACGCGATCGTCGAACAGCCCGGTGACCGCGAAAGCGATCCTCGCCCGGTACTCCCAGCACACGGCGAGGATCGCGCCCGCCTGGATCACGATCTCGAACACCTTGGCGCGGTCGCCGGTGTAGCCGAGCAGCGAGCCGGCAACGATCAGGTGGCCGGTCGACGAGACGGGCAGGAACTCGGTGAGGCCTTCAACGATGCCGAGGATGAGCGAGACGAGCAGGGTGGGATGATCCAAGGGAGGCGGGAAGTGAATGTGAAGAGAGGAGACGGACGCGGCGCGGACCTAGCTGCCCTGGCCGCCGCGGAGCATCGCCAGCGCCTGATTGACGAGGTCGCCGTGGTTCTCGGGGATCTGCCCCTGCGGCGTCAGCTTGTCGACGACTTGCGGCAGCACCTGCGCGAGCTGCCCCGCGACCTGCTCGTGAGTGAGGCCGAGCTGCTGGGCGATCTGGCCGAGCTGTCCCTGGCCAAAGATCTGTGAAATGGCGTTGGCGTCGACCGGCTGGTTCTGCCCGGTGCCGATCCACGACTGCGCCTGCGCGCCGAGCCCCGCTTGCTCGAACTTCGCCAGGACGCCCTGGATTCCCCCGTTCTGCTGCAGCAGCTGCAGCGCCATCTGCAGCAGCGGACTTTGCGCCTGCGCGCCTTGCGGCTGCTGGCCGCCGAGCAGCCCCCCCATCAGGTTGCCGAGCACTCCGTCGAGCAGTCCCATGATGCCTCCACGATCGTGATTGATCCGGGCCGCAGTTTATACCTCGCGCTCGGCGCGCAAGGCCGCGATCCCCGCCTTCAGCAGCTCGACCTCGCGCTGCAGCGCGGCGACGTCGTCGCGCAGCGCCGACAGTTCCCGCTCGCGTCCCGGTGCGACCGACGCATCCGCGCTCTCGGGACCGGCGGCGCCTGCTGCGGTCACCTGCAACGGCGGCTCACCGGACAGGAGCTGGGCCCACCGCGTCTCCCGGGTCCCGGGCGCGCGCGGGAGTTCGACGACCAGCGCGCCGCCAGGACGCGCCGCGAGCTCGTGCAGGAAAGCCTCGACGGCCGAGGTGTCGGCGAAGCGGTGCATCCGGTCGCAGTTGATCCGGAGCTCGCCGACGGTCTGCGCGCCGCGCAGCAGCAGTGCCGCGAGCAGGGCGACCGACTGCGCAGGGATCGCGAGCACGCGCTCGGCGTTGTGCGCGTAGCGCATCACGCGTCCGCCGCTCGACTCGAGGATCCACGCGTCCTCCTTCAGCCGGTCGATCGCGGCCTGCACGTCGGCATCGCTGGCGTTCATGATCGGCTC
>DATGDG010000459.1:0-3539 GCA_035311025.1 Casimicrobiaceae bacterium | reverse complement strand
GCCGTCATTGACGCAGCGCGTTGGCGCGATCGATCAGCGCCTTGGCCCCCGGCACTTCCTTCTCGAACTCCTCGTAGATCGGCTTGCTGGCGGCGACGAAGGCGTCTTTGTCGACGTCGTTGACCTGCATCCCGGCCGCCTTCAGCTTGCCCAGCAGGTCGGTCTCGTCCTGCTCCGCCGTCTGGTAGACGTAGGCCTGCGTCTCCTTGGCCGTGTCCTCGAGGATCTTGCGCACGTCGGGCGGCAGCGTCTTCCAGTGCTCGAGCCCGACCGTCACGTACGCGGGCGTGTAGACGTGGGAGGACAGCGACAGGTATTTCTGCACTTCCTGCAGCTTGGCCGAGTAGATCTGGGTGAACGGGTTCTCCTCGCCGTCCATCACCCCGGTCTGCAGCGCGGTGAAGAGCTCGGAGAACTTCATCGGGCTGGGATTGGCGCCGTAGGCTTCGAACATCTTGACCCGCCACTTGCCCTGGGGCACGCGCAGCTTGATGCCTTTCAGGTCGGCGGGCACCCGGATCGGGCGCTTGTTGTTGGTGATCTGGCGGAAACCGTTCTCCCAGACCGCCAGCACCTTGAGTCCCTTCTTCTCGATCGCGGGCTCCATCGACGGCCAGAAGATCTCCTTCTCGATCCGGTGCATGTGGGCCCGGTCCTTGACGATGTAGGGCATCTCGAAGAATCCGAGCAGGTCGACCTCCGAGCTCATGACCGTCGAAGGCAGCGCCATGTCGAGCGTGCCGAGCTTGAGCTTCTGGAGCATCTGCTTGTCGCCGCCGAGCTGGCTCGAGCCGTAGACGACGACCTTGGCCTTTCCCTTGAGCGCGGCGTTGGCGCGCCTCGCGAACTCCTCGGCGCTCTTGTCGAACAACGAGCCGGGATGGCCGACGTGCCCGAACTTGATTTCGAGCTGCGCGTACGCAGGGACCGCAGCCATGCCGAGACACAATGCCGCGATGAACGGCAGGATTGCGCGGACGCGCGCCATGCGGGCGATCGAGTGTTCCATCGAGATTCCTCCTGGGGTTTATGCACTCGCGCCTTGGGGCGCCCGCGCGACGGGCAGCGGGGCGAAGCGGCGTCTTGTGCGGGCATACTACACAACGTGTCCAAGCATCCACAAGACTCGTGCGCAATCCCGCGCGCGAAACCCGCCGCGGGCGCGGCAGTTACGCAGCCTATAATGCCTGCTGCCGCGGATCGGTCGCAGCGGTCCCGCAGGCGATCCGCAAGGAAATCCCGAGGATGACATCCGATCGCGTGCAGCCGCTGGTATTCCATCGGCAAGGCGCGGACGACACGCTCGCACGACGATTGCGCGCGGCCGTGCGCGGCGCGGTCCTCGTCGACGCCGCGTCGCGCGTGCGCTACGCGACCGACGCGTCGATCTACCAGGTCGAGCCTCTGGGCGTGCTGGTGCCCACCTCGGACGACGACGTGCGCGCGGCGTTCGACGTCTGCCGCGACCTCGGCGTGCCGGTGCTCGCGCGCGGGGCCGGCAGCTCGCAGTGCGGGCAGACCGTCGGTGCAGCGCTGGTGATCGACCACAGCAAGCACCTCGACCGGATCGTCGGCTTCGATCCGCAGCAGCGGACCGTCACCGTCGAGCCCGGCATCGTGCTCGACGCGCTCAACGCCTGGCTGCGCCCGCACGGCCTGTGGTTCCCGGTCGACGTCAGCACGTCGGCGCAGTGCACGCTGGGCGGCATGGCCGGCAACAACTCCTGCGGCTCACGCTCGCTCGCCTACGGTAACATGGTGCACAACGTCGTCGCCATCGACGCGAGGCTCGCCGACGGCACCGAGGCGCGCTTCGCGGCGGAATCGCGGATGGACGATGCCGCGCCCCGGGTGCGCGAACTCGCCGCCGGCCTGCGCGCCATCGGCGCGCGCGAGCACGACGAGATCGCGCGGGTCGTGCCGGGGGTGTTGCGCCGGGTCGGCGGCTACAACGCCGACGTCTTCAATCCGCAGAGCGTTCGGCCCTACACCGACGACGCGAGCGTCAATTTCGCCCACCTGCTGGTCGGCAGCGAAGGCACGCTCGCGTGGACGCGCTCGCTGACGCTTGCCCTCGCCCCCCTTCCCCGGCACCGGTCGCTCGGCGTCGTCAATTTCGATTCGCTGCACCAGGCGATGGATTCGACCCGCCATCTCGTCGGCCTCGGACCGTCGGCGGTCGAGCTCGTCGATCGCACGATGATCGATCTCGCGCTCGCCAATCCGGCATTCGGGCCGGTGACCGCGCGCGCGCTGATCGGCGAGCCCGCCGCGATCCTGCTGGTCGAGTTCATCGGCGACGATGCCGCCGGACCTGCGCGCAAACTTTCCGACCTCGCGGCACTGATGGGGGACCTCGGCCTGCCGGGCCGCGTGGTCGCGATGACCGACGCCGCCGCGCAGAAGGCCCTGTGGGAAGTGCGCAAGGCCGGCCTCAACATCATGATGAGCATGCGCGGCGACGGCAAGCCGGTGTCGTTCATCGAGGACTGCGCGGTGCCGCTCGAGCATCTCGCGTCCTACGTCGACCGCCTGACCGCAATCTTCGCGCGCCACGGGACGCGCGGTACCTGGTACGCGCACGCCTCGGTGGGAACGTTGCACGTCCGCCCGATCCTGGACATGCGGCGCGACGGCGCGGCCAGGATGCGCGCGATCGCCGAGGAGGCCGCGGCGATGGTCCGCGAATACAAGGGCGCGTTCTCGGGCGAGCACGGCGACGGCCTGGTCCGCAGCGAATGGGTCGCGTGGCAATACGGGCCGCGCCTCACCCACGCTTTCGAGGAGATCAAGGACCTGTTCGATCCTTCGGGCATGATGAATCCGGGCAAGATCGTCCGCCCGACGCGGATGGACGATGCGAGGCTGTTCCGGTTCCCGCCGGGCTACCGGACGCTGGCGCTCGACACCGCCCTCGACTGGTCGGCGTGGAACGTCCAGAACGACCCGGCGACCGAAACGCTGACGCCACCGGGCTCCGGCGGGGATCCGGCACAGGGATTCGCCAAAGCCGTCGAGATGTGCAACAACAACGGCCACTGCCGCAAGTTCGACGCCGGGACGATGTGCCCGAGCTATCGTGTGACCCGCGACGAAATCCACCTGACGCGCGGACGGGCGAACACGCTGCGTCTCGCCCTTGCCGGCCGGTTCGGCGACGACCTCGCCTCGCCCGAAGTCCGCGAAGCCCTCGAGCTCTGCGTCGGCTGCAAGGGCTGCCGCCGCGAATGCCCGACCGGTGTCGACATGGCGAAGATGAAGGTCGAGTTCCTGTACCACTGGCAACGGCGGCACGGCCTGCCGCTGCGCGACCGGCTGATCGCCACGCTTCCGCGCTGGGCGCCTTGGGCCTCGCGCGCCCCGGCGCTGTTCAACCTGCGCGATCGCGTGCCGGGACTGGCAGGTCTGACCGAGCGCCTGACCGGCATTTCGCGCCACCGAACGCTACCCCGCTGGCGGCGCGACACGTTCCTGCGCCATTGGCGCGAGGACGCGCAGCGCGAGACGTCGCCGGAAGTCGTGCTGTTCGTCGACACGTT
>DATGDG010000458.1:0-10820 GCA_035311025.1 Casimicrobiaceae bacterium | reverse complement strand
ACGCGATGATGGCGCTTTGCGCCGACCTGCGCGAGAAGATCGCCGTGGTCGAGCAGGGCGGCGGCGACGTCGCAAGGGCGCGGCACGTCGCGCGCGGCAAGCTCCTTCCTCGCGAGCGCGTTCGCGCGCTGCTCGATGCGGGGAGCCCGTTCCTCGAGCTGTCGCAGCTCGCCGCCTGGGACATGTACGGCGACAACATTGCCTCGGCGGGCGTCATCACCGGGATCGGCAGGGTCGCGGGCTGCGAGTGCGTCATCGTCTGCAACGACGCGACGGTCAAGGGCGGCACGTACTTCCCAATGACGGTCAAGAAGCACCTGCGTGCGCAGGAGATCGCGCGCCAGAACGGCCTGCCGTGCATCTACCTCGTCGACTCGGGCGGGGCCAATCTTCCGACCCACACCGACGTGTTCCCGGACCGCGAGCATTTCGGCCGCATCTTCTACAACCAGGCGACGCTGTCGGCCGAGGGCATCGCGCAGATCGCCGTGGTCATGGGCTCGTGCACGGCGGGAGGCGCCTACGTGCCCGCGATGTGCGACGAGTCGATCATCGTCCGCGAGCAGGGGACGATCTTCCTGGGCGGCCCGCCGCTGGTCAAGGCTGCGATCGGCGAGATCGTCACCGCCGAGGAGCTGGGCGGCGCCGACGTCCACACCCGGATCTCGGGCGTGGCCGACCACTTCGCGCAGAACGACCACCACGCGCTGGCGATCGCAAGGCGCATCGTCGGGAACCTCAACCGGCGCAAGCAGGTGACCCTCGACGTCGCGCCTCCGCTGCCGCCGCGCTATCCGGCGGAGGAGATCTACGGCGTCATCAGCGCCGACATCCGCAAGCCCTACGACGCGCGCGAGGTCATCGCCCGCATCGTCGATGACTCGGCAATGGACGAGTTCAAGGCGCGTTACGGCACGACGCTGGTCACCGGCTTCGCGAGGATCTGGGGCTACCCGGTCGGGATCGTCGCCAACAACGGCGTGCTGTTCTCGGAGTCGGCGCTCAAAGGCGCGCACTTCGTCGAGCTGTGCGCGCAGCGCGGCATACCGCTGGTGTTCCTGCAGAACATCACCGGCTTCATGGTCGGGAAGAAATACGAGGCCGGCGGCATCGCCAGGGACGGTGCCAAGATGGTGACGGCGGTGTCCTGCGCGCAGGTTCCCAAGTTCACGGTGATCATCGGCGGCAGCTACGGCGCCGGCAACTACGGCATGTGCGGCCGCGCGTTCAATCCGCGCTTCCTCTGGATGTGGCCCAACGCGCGGATTTCAGTGATGGGCGGCGAGCAGGCGGCGACCGTCCTCGCGACGGTGCGCCGCGACGGCATCGAGGCCAGGGGCGGGACCTGGACCGCCGAGGAGGAGGAGGCGTTCAAGGCGCCGATCCGCGCGCAATACGAGCGCGAAGGGCATCCGTATTTCGCAAGCGCGAGGCTGTGGGACGACGGCGTGATCGACCCGGCCGACACGCGGCGCGTGCTGGCCCTCGCGATCTCGGCATCGCTCAACCGTCCGATCGAGGCGACGACCTTCGGCGTCTTCAGGATGTGATGCCCACGATGGCACCCGACGGCGGATCAGGGAGCGAGGAGACGGCAGCGATGTCCGTGAGCATCCACGACACGGTCGAGCGCGCCCTGCTGCGCGAGCAGGTGGGGCGTTTCGTCGCGCGCGAGATCGAGCCCCGCGCCGACCTGTGGGAGCGGGAGGGCAGCGTTCCCCGCGAGGTGCTGCGCAGAATGGGCGAGCTGGGCTGGCTGGGCCTGATGACTCCGGAGGCGTACGGCGGGGCGGGTGTCGACGCGGTCACCAACTACGTGTTCGCCGAGGCGCTGTCGCAGTCGACCTACGGCGGGTTCGTCGTCACGGTGCTCGTCCACACCGACATGGCGTCGCCGCACCTCCTCCATGCGGGGACCGACGACCAGAAGCGGCGCTGGCTGCCCGGCGTGGTCCGCGGCGAGGTCCTTACCGCGGTCGCAGTCACCGAAGCCGACGCCGGCTCCGACGTCGCCCGCATCCGCACCCGAGCCAGGCGCGACGGCGACGCCTTCGTCCTCGACGGCAGCAAGATGTTCATCACCAACGGCGTCAATGCCGACCTCTTCTTCGTCGCGGCGAGGACCGCGCCCCTCGAGGCGGGCGCGCGCGGCATCTCGATGTTCTGCGTCGAGCGCGGCACGCCTGGATTTCGCGTCGGGCAGGTTCTCGACAAGTCCGGCTGGCGCTCGTCGGACACCGCCGAGCTGGTGTTCGACGGCTGCAGGGTCCCGGCCTCGCAGATGCTGGGCGCCGAGAACCAGGGTTTCTTCGCGTTGATGCGCAACTTCCAGCGCGAGCGCCTGGCCCTCGCGGCGATGGCGATCGGCAACGCGCAATCGGCGCTGAGGCTCGCGCTGTCCCACGTGAAAGGGAGAAGCGCCTTTGGCGGCGTGCTGTGGGATCGGCAGGCGATACGCCAGCAGCTGGCATCGCTTCACGCCCGCACCGAGGCCGCACGCAGCTTCGCGCTGCATTGCGCGTGGCTGTCGGCGCAGGGTCGCGACTGCGTGCGCGAGATCTCGGAGCTCAAGGCGCTCTGCGGCGAGCTCGCGAACGACGTCGCCTACGCCTGCCAGCAGTTCCACGGGGGGATGGGCTATATTCGCGAGACGGCGATCGAGCGGCTGTGGCGCGATGCCCGAATCCTGGCGATCGGCGGCGGCGCCACCGAAGTGATGCTCGAGGAGGCCGCCAAGCGGCTCTGATCGCCGCGGACCGGCCCCAGCCGATGCTCTCCTTCCCGACCTTGGCAACCGATCTCCGGCGATGAGCCCCCGCCGATGATCCCGACGACCTTACCACGAACTTCCCGCGAACTTCCCACGGCCCAACCCGATCGATGACCGACAGATCCGACCCCCCCGCGCAAGTCGCGAGTCCGCCCTGCAGCGTCTCGATCCGCGACGCCGTCGCCACGGTGACGCTCGACCGTCCCGACATCCACAACGCGTTCGATGAAACGCTGATCGCGCGGCTGACCGAGACCTTCGTCGGTCTCGACGACGATCCGGCCGTGCGCGCGGTCGTGCTGGCCGGTGCAGGGAAGAGCTTCTGCGCGGGTGCGGATCTCAACTGGATGAAGCGCATGGCGGCATTCGGGCCCGAGGAGAACCTCGCCGACGCGAACGCGCTGGCCGCGATGCTGCGCGCGCTCTACGCGCTGTCGAAGCCGACGATCGCGCGCGTCCACGGCGCCGCTTATGGCGGGGGCGTCGGGCTGGTCTCCGCCTGCGACATCGCCATCGGCGTGCCGGATGCCACGTTCGCGCTGTCGGAGGCGAAGCTCGGCCTGATCCCGGCGACCATCGGTCCCTACGTGATCGAGGCGATCGGTGCGCGCCAGGCGCGCCGGTGCTTCCTGACTGCCGAGCGTTTCGACGCCGCGACCGCGCATTCGATCGGGCTGCTGCACGAGGTGGTCCCGGCGCAGGCGCTCGACGCGCGCATCGGCGAGATCCTCGCGCTGCTGCTCGCCGCCGGGCCGCACGCCCAGCTCGAGTGCAAGGCGCTGATCCGCGGTGTCGCGCACCGGCCGATCGACGCCGACGTGATCGCCGGCACCGCACGGCACATCGCCGCGGTGCGCGCGTCCGACGAGGGCAGGGAAGGCGTGGCGGCGTTCCTCGCCAAGCGCTCGCCCGCCTGGCTGCGCAAGCCCGGCAAGGCGTGACCGGCGCAGCGTCGTGCGGATCGCGGGTGAATTCGGGCATTCGATGACGGAGCACCGATAGTGTTCGACAGGATCCTGATCGCCAACCGCGGCGAGATCGCGTGCCGGATCGCGCGCACCGCGCGAAGGATGGGCGTGGAGACTGTCGCCGTGTACAGCGACGCCGACGCTCGGGCGCTGCACGTCGAGGCCTGCGATCTCGCGTGGCGGATCGGGCCCGCGGCGCCGCGCGAGAGCTACCTCGATGGCGATGCGATCATCCATGCCGCGCTCGCCACCGGCGCCGGCGCGATCCATCCCGGCTACGGCTTCCTGTCGGAGAACGAGCATTTCGCCACGGCCTGCCTGCGGGCGGGCCTCGCGTTCGTCGGGCCGCCGCCCGCTGCGATCGCGGCGATGGGCTCGAAGTCCGAGGCCAAGTCGATCATGGCCCGCGCCGGGGTCCCGGTCGTGCCCGGCTACCACGGCGCCGACCAGGATCCGCGACTGCTCGCGCAGGAAGCCGAGCGCATCGGCTATCCGGTGCTGATCAAGGCGACCGCCGGCGGCGGCGGGAAAGGAATGAAGGTCGCGACCGCCCCAGGGGAATTCGCCCAGGCCCTCGCGTCCGCGCAGCGCGAGGCGCGGGGGTCGTTCGGCGACGACCGCGTGCTGCTCGAGCGCTACCTGCGCTCGCCGCGCCACATCGAGATCCAGGTGTTCGGCGACGCGCAGGGCAACGTCGTCCACTTGTTCGAGCGCGACTGCTCGGTTCAGCGGCGCCACCAGAAAGTGCTCGAGGAAGCACCCGCGCCGGGGATGCCTGCCGGGCGCCGCCGCGCGATGGGCGAGGCCGCCGTCGCGGCCGCCAAGGCGATCGGCTACGTGGGCGCCGGCACGGTCGAGTTCATCTCCGAGCAGGACGGGACGTTCTACTTCATGGAAATGAACACCCGCCTGCAGGTCGAGCACCCGGTGACCGAGATGATCACCGGGCTCGACCTGGTCGAGTGGCAGCTGCGCGTCGCGTCGGGCGAGCCGCTGCCCCTCGCGCAGGACGGGCTCGCGATCCGCGGACATGCGATCGAGGCACGCGTCTACGCGGAGGACCCCGAGCGGGGCTTCCTTCCGTCGATCGGCCGCATCACTCACTGGCGAATGCCCGACGAAGGTCCCCGCGTGCGCGTCGACACCGGCTATCGCGCGGGCGACGAAGTGAGCCCGTTCTACGATCCGATGCTCGCCAAGGTGATCGCCTGGGGCGAGGACCGCGAGCGCGCGCGGGAGACACTGCTGCGGGGGCTGCACGACTGCGAGATCGCCGGTGTTGCGACCAACACGGCTTTCCTCGGGCGCGTCCTCGCGCACCAGGCCTTCGCGGACGCGCGTCTCGACACCGGGCTGATCGAAACGCATCGCGAGGCGCTGCTGCCGCCGCCTGCGCCTGCGTCGCCGCGGGCGCTGCTCGCCGCCGCGATCGCCGAATTCGCCGCGATCCGCGATGCGAGCGAAGCGTCGGCCACCGCCTCTGCCGATCCGCATTCGCCGTGGAGCGCCGTCGACGCATGGTGGAACGGCAGCGATGCATACCGGTTCGTCCTGCGCTTTTCGGACGGGCACGCCGAACGCGAGCTGGTGCTCGCGCCGCGCAGCGGCGACAGGGTCCTGGTCGGCGGCGACGCGACGGTCCTCGGAGGCGAGAGCGGCCCGATCGACGTCGGGTTCGGCAGGCGCGACACGCGCCTGGTCATCGAGGCCGCCGGGCAGGTCTTCGACGCGAAGGTCGCGGCCAATGGGGACGTTCGCGACGTGTTCGTCGCCGGCGAGCACGCGCGCCTGACGCGCATCGATCCCCTCGCGCACGCAGGCGAGACCGACGAGCACGGCGGACGGCTGACTGCGCCGATGTCGGGCACGGTCGTCGCCGTGTTCGTGAAAGCCGGCGACGAGGTCGACCGTGGCGCTCCGCTGGTCGTCCTCGAGGCGATGAAGATGGAGCACACGATCGCGGCGCCCGCGAAAGGCCGCATCGTCGCGGTGAATTTCGGCGTCGGCGATCGGGTCGCGGAAGGCGCCGACCTGGTCGACGTCGACGAAGACGCGTCGTGATGGGCGTGGCTGCCGAGCGATGATGTCATTAACGGACGCTGAACGGGCCGCGGCGCTGCCGCGCAGCGTGCGGCTGGTCGAGGTCGGCCCGCGCGACGGCCTGCAGAACGAGCAGGCGATCGTCCCGACCGAGGTCAAGGTCGCGTTGATCGACATGCTGGCCGATGCCGGATTTCCCGCCGTCGAGGCGACGTCGTTCGTGTCGCCCCGATGGGTCCCGCAAATGGCCGACGCCGCCGAGGTGATGGCGCGCATCGCACGCAGGCCCGGCGTCCGCTATCCGGTGCTGACGCCGAACCTCAGGGGTTTCGAGGCTGCCCGGGCGGCGGGTGCCGACGAGGTCGCGGTGTTCGTCGCGGCAACCGAGTCGTTTTCGAGGCGCAACATCAACTGCTCGGTGGCCGAGAGCCTCGAGCGGGCGCGGCCGGTGTTCGATGCGGCGAAACCGCTGGGCGTGCGAGTTCGCGGCTACGTGTCCTGCGTGCTGGGCTGTCCGTACGAAGGCGATGTCGATCCGGCCGCCGTCGCCGAGGTCGCGGCGAGACTTTACGCGATGGGTGCCTACGAGGTGTCGCTGGGCGACACCATCGGCACCGGCACCGCCGGCCGGACCAAGGCACTGATTGGCCGCGTCCGCGACCGCGTCCCGGTCGCCGCGCTCGCCGGCCATTTCCACGACACCTACGGCCAGGCACTGACCAACGTCTATGCTGCGCTCGAGACGGGCGTGGCGACCTTCGATTGCGCGGTCGCGGGACTCGGCGGCTGTCCCTATGCGAAAGGCGCGACCGGCAACGTCGCGAGCGAGGACCTGCTCTACCTGCTCGACGGCCTCGGCATCACGACCGGCGTCGACATGGCGAAGCTGCGTCGCGCCGGGCATTTCATCTCGCGCTTCCTCGGGCGCGCCCCTGTGTCTCGCGTCGCCGTTGCGCTCGACGCGAAGCAACCACTCGACCCATGAGCCCGAAGGGCCGCCCCGAGGGCGAATATCGAAGTGCGCAGCACGAAGGTAGCCCAGTGAGCCGGACCGGGCGCCCCGATGGCGAACCTCCGCGTGCCCCGCAGGAAGACCGCGAGGGGAGCGCTCCCCCTGCGCGGGTCGCCTCGCCATGCGTCAGCGTGTGCCGGATCGACGAGGTGACCGGCCTTTGCGTCGGTTGCCAGCGCACGCTCGACGAAATCGCTGCCTGGGCTACGCTCGACGACGATGCCCGACGCGAGATCTGGGTCGCGATCACGCAGCGCCGGGCGGTTCTCGCCGATCGCGGCAATGCCGATGGTCGGCGCTGATCCCTCGCACCTGCTTCGAATGCGGGCGTCCCCGAGGCTCCGATGATCGAATGGTATTTCGACTTCGTGTCGCCTTTCTCGTACCTGCAGTGCGAGCGCCTGCAGCCGCATGCGGCGTCGGTGCATCCGCGCCCGGTGCTGTTCGCCGCGATCCTCGACGCCATCGGACAGCGGGGTCCCGCCGAGATCCCGGCGAAGCGCGCCTTCACCTACCGCTTCGTCGTCTGGCAGGCCAGGGCGATGGGCATCCCGCTGCGCTTCCCGCATGCGCATCCGTTCAATCCGCTGCCGCTGCTCCGGCTCGCGCACGCCTGCGACTGCAGGATGGACGCGATCACGCGGATCTTCCGCTTCGTCTGGCGTGACGGCAGGCTTCCCGACCTGCCGATCGAATGGAGCGAACTCGTCAACGATCTCGGGATGCCCGACGCGTCGGCACGCATCGCCGATCCCGAGGTCAAGAATGCGCTGCGGCGCGAGACCGACCAGGCGATCGCGCGCGGCGTCTTCGGCGTGCCCACGCTCGCCGTCGACGGGGAACTGTTCTGGGGCGTCGATGCCACCGACATGGCGCTCGAGTACGCCCGCGCCGGGAACCGCTTCGACGACCCGGAATACGCGCGTGTCGCGGCGCTGCCGGCGGCGGCGCAGCGCCCCGCCGCTACGAAGCGGCGCTGACCACGCCGTCGGCGATCAGCGCGTCGATTGCCGCTTCGGCAAGTCCCGCTTCCGCGAGGATCTCGCGCGAATGCTGGCCCTGGCGCGGGGCGTTGCGCACGGCGGTCGATGCCGGCGGATCGAGCCTGAAAGGCGGCGCGTAGCCGCGCGAGCCGTCGGGTCCCGTCACGACCATCCCGCGGGCGCGGAACTGCGCGTCGACCAGCGCCTCGTCGAAGGTCAGCACCGGGCTCACGCAGCAGTCGACGCCCGCCAGCCGCGCGGTCCAGCCGGCGAGCGTGTCGGTCGCGAACACCGCTTCCAACTCGCCGCGCACCCGCATGCCCTCGTCTGCGGTCGCGAACTGGCTGCCGACGAGGTCGTCGCGTCCGACGGTCGCACAAAGCGTTCGCCAGAACTTCACTTCCAGCGCGCCGACGGCGAGCCAGCGGGCGTCCTTCGTCTCGTAGACCCCATAGCAGGGAACGCCGCCGGTCAGAAGGTCGGCGCCGCGCGGCGCGAGGTGACCGGTGTCTTCCAGCGCGCCCAGCGCGAAGATCTGGTGCGCCAGCACGGCATCGGCCATCGCGACGTCGATGGCGCGGCCCTGGCCGCTGCGCGATGCGCCGACCAGCGCGCCGAGGATGCCGATCGCGGCGCTCGCCGCGCCGCCCAGGAGGTCGGCGATCTGCAGGTTCGAAAGCGCCGGCGGGCCGCCTCTTGCGCCGGTCTGGTCGAGCACACCGGCGTAGCCCAGGTAGTTGATGTCGTGGCCGGCGAGCGTCGCGCGCGGGCCGGTCTGCCCATAGCCCGACAGCGAGCAGTAGACGAGCCGCGGGTTGATCCGGCGCAACGCTTCGGCATCGACCCCCAGCGCCGCGACCACGCCGGGGCGGAACCCCTCGACGACGACGTCGGCGGATTTCACCAGCGCGAGGAACGCGTCGCGGCCGCGCGGTGACTTGAGGTCGATCGCCAGCGAGCGCTTGTTGCGGTTGATCGCCCGGTACCACGCGGTCATCCGCTGCGACGCCGCCCGTGGATCGGGGGAAAGCGTTCGCGCATAGTCGCCGGCAGCGGTGTCCTCGACCTTGACCACGTCGGCGCCCAGGTCGGCGAGGTAGAGCGTGCACATCGGGCCCGGCAGCAGCCGCGTGAGGTCGAGGACGCGGACACCGGCGAGCGGGGCGTCGATCACAGGCCTTCGGGGTCCGGGATGCGCAGTTCGCGCTTGATCGCGCGCGCGGTCGCGAGCGCCTGGTCGAGCGTGGATCCGAGGCAGGTCACGTGCCCCATCTTGCGCCCGCGCCGGGCCTCGCGCTTGCCGTAGAGGTGGAGCTTGGCGGCGGGATGCGCGAGCACCTTCGTCCAGTCGGGTTCGCGGGGTTCGCGCTGTCCCTTCGCGCCGAACCAGATGTCGCCCAGCAGGTTGACCAT
The DNA here is from genome assembly GCA_035311025.1 of Casimicrobiaceae bacterium. Taxonomy (GTDB): domain Bacteria; phylum Pseudomonadota; class Gammaproteobacteria; order Burkholderiales; family Casimicrobiaceae; genus VBCG01. Next base: position 1,634 of record DATGDG010000458.1, on the reverse strand, counting down.
CACCGCAGGCGTGTGCTGGAAGGTGTCGCCCAGGGGCAGCGCGGCGAGCACCCGGGCCTGCTGCTCGAACTGCGAGGTCAAGCAGGCATCGATCGTGTAATGCCCGCTGTTGTGGGGGCGCGGCGCGATTTCGTTGACCAGGAGCGCCTCGCCCGCGTCGACGAACATCTCGACGCACAGCACGCCGCGGTAGTCGAGCGCCGTCGCGACGGCGGTGGCCGTTTCGCGCGCACGCGCGGCGAGCGCAGGGCCCACGCGTGCCGGTGCGATCGAGACGTCGAGAATGCCGTCGCGATGGCGATTCTCGGCCACCGGCCAGGTCGCCACCCTGCCGCCGTCGCTGCGCGCGACGACCACCGACAGCTCGCAGACGAGATCGATCCGCCGCTCGAGCACGCAGGCGCTCCCGCCCATCGTCTCGAAAGCGGCCTTGACGTCATCGCGCGTCGCGACCCGCAGCTGGCCTTTGCCGTCGTAGCCCATTCGCGCGCTCTTGACGATGCCGGGCAGCAGGGAGGGATCGACGCGCGCGGCATCGCCCGCGCCGCGCAGCACCGCGAAAGGGGCGACGGGGAACCCGTTGCCGTCCAGGAACGTCTTTTCGCTGATCCGGTCCTGCGCGATCGCGACGCTGGCCGCGCCGGGCGTCACGCGCAGGTCGCGCGCCAGGAATTCCAGCGCGGCGGCCGGAACGTTCTCGAACTCGGTCGTCGCGGCGCGGCAGGTCTCGCGCAACGAGGCGAGGCCCTGCGGGTCCAGGTAATCGGCGCACAGGTGCCGGTCGGCGACGCTGCCGGCCGGGCTTTCACCTCCCGGGTCGAGGACTGCGATCCTGTACCCCAGGCTTTGCGCGGCCATGCAGAACATCCGGCCGAGCTGGCCGCCCCCCAGGAGCCCAAGCCATTCGCCGGGAGCGATCGGCGGGGTGGGCCGGGTCTCGTCGGCCGGGCGCTGCGCGTTCCCGCTCACGCCGCGGGAGGTGCGTGCATCGCCCGCGCAGCGTTCGTCTGCTTCTGGCGAAACGCTGCGAGCTTCCTGGCGAGCGACGGGTCGGACGCGGCGAGCAGGGCGACCGCGAACAGCGCGGCATTCGCCGCACCGGCTTCGCCGATGGCAAACGTCGCGACCGGTATCCCCTTGGGCATCTGGACGATCGACAGCAGCGAATCCTCGCCGCGCAGGTATTTCGAAGGTACCGGGACGCCCAGGACGGGAACGAGGGTCTTCGACGCCAGCATGCCCGGCAGATGGGCGGCACCGCCGGCACCGGCGATGATCGCGCGCAGGCCGCGCGGCCCTGCATCCTCGGCGTACTCGAACATGTCGTCCGGCATGCGGTGCGCGGAGAGGACGCGCGCCTCGTAGGCGACGCCGAACGCATCCAGCTGTCCGGCCGCATGCTTCATCACGTCCCAATCGCTGTCGCTGCCCATGACCAGGCCGATCAGGGGCGCCGCCTTGCGCTGTGCCATGCGTGCTTCCAGTCGACGAATGTCGACGCGAATTCTAGCGCAAGCGTCGCAGGCGCAGGACATCGGCGCAAGGCGGCAGGAGGCGCTGCACGGCCGTGGTCGCAGGGCAACACCGGGACGGCCGTCCGGCGGCCCCACGCGCCGCCCATCGAAACCGCGCTG
>DATGDG010000457.1:0-3002 GCA_035311025.1 Casimicrobiaceae bacterium | reverse complement strand
TGCGGGATCGTGCCGGGGGCGGGCGCCACCGTCGGGTCGTTCGTCGCCTACGGGACCGAAGCGCAATACGGCAAGCGCCGCGACAAGCTCGGCACCGGCATCCCCGAGGGGATCGTGGCGCCGCAGGTCGCCTCGACGGCGACGGTGGGCGGGCACATGGTGCCGCTGCTGGCGCTCGGCATTCCGGGCAGCGGTGCCACCGCGGTGATCCTCGGTGCGTTCCTGCTCCACGGCGTGCAGCCCGGTCCGCAGATCTTCCAGACCGAAGGCGCCATGGTCTACACGATCTTCGCGTCGATGTTCGTCGCGGTCATCGGCATGTGCCTGCTCGGCTATTTCGCGATCAAGCCGCTGGTGCGTGTGCTGGCGCTGCCCGAGGCGATCACGTCGGCGTTCGTCGCGCTGTTCTGCTTCGTCGGCGCCTACAGCGCCCGCAACAGCGTCACCGACCTCTGGATGATCGTGATCTTCGGCATCGTCGGCTACCTGTTCGAACGCAACCGCTTCCCGATCGCGCCGATGGTGCTGGGCTGCATCCTGGGGCCGGTTGCCGAGACCGCGTTCATGACCAGCATGATCGCCTACAAGAACGACTGGACCGTGTTCTTCACGCGTCCGATCAGCGGGACGGTGATGGTCCTTACGGTCCTTGCGCTCGCCTGGCCGATGATCCGCTACCTGCGCCGGACGATCCGCGACGGAAAGAGTCCGGGCAGGCTCGCGCCTGCGGGAGGTAAAGTGCAGCCATGAGACTCGCATCGGAACCGGCGCCGTCGGCCGCGGAAGAGGTCGCTGCACTGATCCGCCGCGCGCGCGCGGCGCAGGCCGAGTACGAGCGCTGGCCGCAGGAGCGCATCGACGAAGCGGCGGTGGCCTGCGGCTGGGCGATCATGAAACCCGCGAACAACCGTGCGCTCGCCGAGATGGCCGTGCGCGACACGGGTCTGGGCAACATCGCCGACAAGCTCTTCAAGAATCACCGCAAGACCCTCGGGCTGCTGCGCGACATCCGGGGCGTCAAGACCGTCGGCGTCATCGCCGAATTCCCGGAGCGCGGCGTCACCGAGATCGCGCGGCCGGTCGGTGTGGTCGCGGCGATCACGCCGTCGACCAACCCCGCGGCGACGCCCGCCAACCAGATCATCAATGCGCTGAAGTGCGGCAACGCGATCATCGTCGCGCCGTCGCCCAAGGGCTGGTCGACCTGCGCGGCGCTGCTCGGTTACGTGCACGAGGAACTCGCCAAGGTCGGCGCGCCTGCCGATCTGGTGCAGATGCTGCCCGCGCCGGTCACCAAGGACGCGACCTACGAGCTGATGCGCCAGTCCGACCTGATCGCTGCTACGGGCTCGCAGGCGAACATCCGCGCCGCGTACTCGAGCGGCAAGCCCGCGATCGGCGTCGGCCAGGGCAATGTCGTGTCGATCGTCGACGCGAGCGCCGACCTCGCGGATGCCGCGGCGAAGATTGCCCGCTCCAAGACCTTCGACAATGCGACCTCCTGCTCGTCGGAGAACTCGGTCGTCATCCTCGCGCCGGTCCGGGACGCGATGCTGGCCGAACTTGCCCGCCAGGGCGGCGTCATGCTCGACGGCGACGAAAAGGCGCGGCTGCAGGCGCTGATGTTCCCCGGCGGCAAGCTCGGGCCGGCCGCCACTGCACAGGCTGCGCCGCGCATCGCGGCACTTGCCGGGCTCGAGCGCCGTGCCTTGCGCGACGCGCGCTTCCTGATGGTCGAGGAGGAGGGCGCCGGTCCCGCATTCCCGTTCTCGGGCGAGAAGCTCGCTCCGGTGCTCACCGTCTACACGGCGCGGGATTTCGACGAGGCCTGTGCGCTGACCCGGCGCATCTACGATTACCAGGGGAAGGGGCACTCGGTGTCGCTCCACACGCGCAACGACGCCCAGGCGCTGCGTCTGGGTCTCGAGCTGCCGGTCGCCCGCGTGATCGTCAACCAGGCGCATTGCATCGCCACCGGCGGCAGCTTCGACAACGGCCTGCCTTTCTCGTTGTCGATGGGTTGCGGCACCTGGGGAGGCAACAGCTTCTCCGACAACATGCACTGGCGCCATTTCCTCAACATCACCCGGATCGCCCGGCCGATTCCCGAGAAGGTTCCGGGCGACGACGAGATCTTCGGCGCGTACCACGCGAAGTACGGCAGCTAGCGGCGGTCCGGGATGCCGGCAATTGCGAACGGGCGCCACCATGCCTGACACGATCCGCAGCCTGGTTGACACCCAGGCTGCAGCAAGACCCGCCGACGTCTGGCTCGTCGCGCCCGAGACCGGACGCGAGCTGACCTATGCGGGCCTGCGCGAATCGTCGCTGCGGCTTGCAGCGTTCCTCGCGGACCGCGGAATCGCCGCCGGCGAGCGCGTCGCGACCTTCATGGGGAACGGCCTGCAGACCGCGAGGCTGTTCATCGGCGTCATGTACGCGGGGCGCGTGGTCACGCCGCTCAACCTGCTCGCGCAGGCCTCGCAGCTCGACTACGTGCTCGCGCACAGCGACGCCCGGCTGGTGTTCGTCGCACCGGCCGAGCGGGAGCGCCTCGCGGCCTCCGCGGCGCGCGCGGGCCGGGCGATCGAGATCGTCACCGTCGATCCCGATTGCGAAGAGTTCATCACCGACCTAGCGCAGCGCAGCGACGGTCTTGCGCCATCCGCGTGCGGCGACGACGCGTTGATGATGTACACGTCCGGCACCACGGGTGTTCCGAAGGGTGTCGTGTTGACCCACGGCAACGTGATCGCCGGCGGTCGCTTTGTGTCGCAGGCGCATGCGCTCACCGAGCGCGACCGCGTGCTCGCCGTGCTGCCGCTCTATCACATCAACGCCCAGATCGTCACCGCCATCGCGCCGCTGGTGCACGGCGGCAGCCTGGTGATGCCGCGCAGGTTCTCGGCCGGCGAATTCTGGAGCCTCGCCTGCGGCCATCGCTGCACGTGGATCAACGTCGTCCCGACGATCATCTCGTACCTGCTCGCAGGCCCCGATCC
>DATGDG010000456.1:0-5901 GCA_035311025.1 Casimicrobiaceae bacterium | reverse complement strand
GAGCATCGCATGGTATTCGGGGTGCATCGCGATCAGCTGGGCGGCGGTCTGCGCCAGTCCCGACAGCGATTCGCCGGCGCGATGGCGGCGCCAGGAATCGATCAGGAACTGGCGCGCTTCGTCGCGGGTGGGCGCGAACATCGGATCGGATCAGCGCGGGCGGGACTTCGTGCGATGGCCGACCGGCGTCTCGCCGCGCGCCTTTGCCGCAGGTGCCACCGGCTTGCGCGCGCCGCGCGCGCGCGGCCGGGCCGCCTTCGTCGCCCCCGTCTTGTCGGGGTACTCGCACAGGTCCGCGATGATGCATCGCGGGCACTTGGGCGAGCGCGCGACGCAGGTGTAGCGCCCGAGCAGGATCAGCCAGTGATGCGCGTGCAGCTTGAACTCGTCGGGCGTGACCTTGAGCAGCGCCTGCTCGACGGCCAGCGGATCCTTGCCGGGCGCGAGCCGCGTCCGGTTGGCGACGCGGAAGATGTGGGTGTCGACGGCGATCGTCGGCTCCCCGAACGCAACGTTGAGGACGACGTTGGCGGTCTTGCGCCCGACGCCGGGCAGCTTCTCCAGTGCCTGGCGGTCGCGCGGGACGGCGCCACCGTGCTCGCGCAGCAGGATCTGCGACAGCGCGACGATGTTCTTCGCCTTGGTGTTGTAGAGGCCGATCGAGCTCACGTAGGGGATGAGCCCATCGACGCCGAGCCTGACGACCGCCGCTGGCGAATTCGCCACCGGGAACAGCCGGGCCGTGGCCTTGTTGACGCCCTTGTCGGTCGCCTGGGCGGACAGCACGACCGCGACCAGCAGCTCGAAAGGCGTCCGGTGCTCGAGTTCGGAGCGGGGCTCGGGGTTGGCGGCACGCAGCCGCTCGAAAATCTGCCGGCGCTTCTGGGGATTCATCGTCGGGCGATTATAAGGATCTTCGGGCTGTTCCCCGGGTGCCTCGCCCCCGCGACTCAACCCGACGCTCGCGCCGCGCGCCGGGCGCGGGCACGTTCGAGCGCGGCGTCGACGGCAGCCTTGCGCTTGCGCTCGTCGGCGCCGAGCGCCGCCGTGTCGCGCCTGGATGCGATGCGTGCAGCGCGTGCCCGGTGGCGCTCGCGCGCGGCCTGCGCATCGGCTGCGCTCCAGGACCGTCCGGCCGGCTCCATCGCGATGCAGTCGACCGGGCAGGGCGGGATGCACAGCTCGCAGCCGCTGCACAGCGAGGACAGCACGCCGTGGAGGCGTTTCTGCGCGCCGACGATCGCGTCGACCGGGCAGGCCTGGATGCACAACGTGCAGCCGATGCAGACGCTCTCGTCGATGCGTGCGACCGTGAGCGGCGCGGGCGTTCCGCGCGTCGTGTCGAGCGGCGGGGCGCGGCGACCGAGCAGCGCGGCGAGCGAGGCAAGCACCGCCTCGCCGCCGGGCGGGCAGCGGTTGATGTCGGCGTCTCCGGCGGCGATCGCGTCCGCATACGGCCGGCAGCCGGCAAATCCGCAGCGTGTACATTGCGTCTGCGGAAGCAGGTCGTCGATGCGGCCGGCGAGCGCGATGTTCGCAAGCATGCGTGATTCTAGCCTGCCGTTTCGCCGTGCCCCGGCCGCAACCCGCAGCGAGGGGAGGCATTCACCTTGACCGATTGCCGGATGCCGGCGGACCGCGCCGCCGCGCCCATCGCGGCGCCTGCGGCGGGCAGGCTCGCCCGCATCGCGTGGCGCGTGCAGCGGATGACCGGCTGGTCGACGATCCTGGCGCAGCCCGTTCCGTCGCGCTGCGTGATCGTCTTCTGTCCCCACACGTCGAACTGGGATTTCGTCGTCGGCTTGCTCGCGAAATGGGCGATCGGCCTGCACGTCCGCTGGGTCGCCAAGGATTCGCTGTTCGAGACCCCGCTGGCGCCGCTGCTGCGCCGCTGGGGCGGGATACCGGTGAATCGTCGCGAGCGCAGCGGCATGGTCGCTCGCCTGTGCGAGGCGATCGCCGCGAACGACGAGTTCAGGGTCGTCATCGCCCCCGAGGGAACGCGCAGCCGCACCGCAGGCTGGAAGTCGGGCTTCTATCGCCTTGCGCTGGCCGCAGGCGTTCCGCTCGGTCTTGCGTACATCGACTATCGGAGGCGCGAGATCGGCATCGGGGCCTGGGTCGAGCTGACGGGGGACGTGGAAGCCGACATGGCGGGGATCGCCCGGTTCTACCGCGGCAGGATGGCTCGGCGGCCCGAACTCGCCGGTCCCGTCCGGCTCGACGCGACTGCGATGCCGCGCGAGAATGGGCAGAACACGCCATGACGACCCGGCAAAGCGACGACGCGTTCCACGCGCACACCTCCCTTTCGGGGCAGGCCCCCGATGGCTGGGGTGCCCGCGCCGGCCGCGGCGAGGACGACGGGCAGCACGGGCATCCCCATGTCCATGCCCACGACGGCAGCACCGTGCGCGCGCTCGCGTGGGCGCTCGCACTGACCGGGGCCTTCGCAGTGGTCGAGGCGATCGGCGGCTGGCTCGCTGGATCGCTCGCGCTGCTGTCGGACGCGGGTCACATGGTGACCGACGCCGCGGCGCTGGGACTGGCGCTTTTTGCGCAATGGGTGGCACGCAGGCCGCCTTCGGCGCGGGCATCCTACGGCTATGCGCGTGCTGAGGTGCTGGCGGCGTTCGTCAACGCGATCGCGCTGCTGCTGCTCGTCGCATTCATCGGGTTCGAAGCCGTCAGGCGCATGCTCGTCCCGGAGCCGGTCGCCGGGGGCACGGTGATGGTGATCGCGGCGGCCGGCCTCTGCATCAACCTGGCCACCGCCTGGATCCTGTCGCAGGCATCGCGCTCGCAGGGGACGCAAAGCGTTCTCCTCCACGTCCTGTCCGATGCGCTCGGGTCGATTGCCGCGCTGGTCGCGGGCGCGGTGATCACCACCACCGGCTGGACGCCGATCGACCCGCTGCTGTCGCTCGTCACTGCGCTTCTGATCCTGCGTTCCACCTGGCGCCTGCTCGGCCAGACGACGCGCGTGCTGATGGAGGGCGTGCCGGCCCACCTCGATTACGACGAAATCGGCCACGCACTGCTCGAGATCGCCGGCGTCTCCGGGGTCCACGATCTCCACGTCTGGTACATGGACGCCGACGAAGCCGCGCTGTCGGCCCACGTGGCGATCGACAGCGGCTCGCGCTGGCCCCGGATTCTCGACGAGGCGAGGCGCATGCTCGACTCGCGGTTCCACATCGAGCACGTGACGCTGCAGCCGTCGTGGCCGCTCCAGCCCATCTTCGGCGACCGGCGGGTGATCCCGATCAGATCCAGTGCGCGCGGCGGAACCGCCAGAACAGCAGGAGGTCGACGGCGAACATGATGCCGAGGGCGAGCGGGTAGCCGTGCTGCCACTCGAGCTCGGGCATGTTCTTGAAGTTCATCCCGTAGATGCCTGCAATCAGCGTGGGGATCGTGATCAGCGCGCCCCACGCCGCGAGGCGCTTGGTGACCTCGTTGTCGGAGATGCCGATCAGCGCCAGGTTGACCTGGATGGCCGTCGTCAGCATTTCACGCAGGCTCTCGATCGTGCCGTTGATCCGCGCCAGGTGATCGTAGACATCGCGGAAATAATCCTGGGTGCCCTGGCACAGCTGCGGGACGCGACCGCCGTAGAGCTTGCCGACTGCCTCCATCAGCGGTGAGACCACGTGCTTCAGCGCCATCAGCCTCCGCTTCAGCTCGTAGAGGTCCTCGATCCGGCTGCGCGTCGAGCCGCTCGAGAACATCTGCTCTTCGGCTGCCTCGAGACTCGTTTCGAGCTCCTCGAGCACCGGGAAATACCGGTCGACGACGTTGTCGATCAGCGCGTAGAAGACGAATCCCGAGCCGAGTTTCATGAGCTCGGGCTCGCGCTCGGTCCTCGCTCTCACCGCCGCGAATCCCGTCTGCGTCCGCTGGCGCACGGTCAGCACGTAATTGGGGCCCACGAACACCGCGACCTCGCCGATGCGCAGCTCGTCGGCCGCTGCGGGCGACTTGACCAGTTCCACCGGATGCAGCACGGCGAACAGCGAATCGCCGTATTCCTCGATCTTGGGCCGCTGATGGCCCTTGCGGGCGTCCTCCACCGCGAGTTCGTGGAGCCCGAACTCGCCCGCCATCTGGTCGAGTTCCTCTGCCGAGGGCTCGAACATCGCGACCCAGACGAAGCAACCCGACCGCTTCAGGTACTCGCTGATGTCGGCGATGGGGATCTCCGCGAGTTTGCGGCCGTTCTGGTAAGCGACGCAGGTGACGAGCATGGCGATCCGGTTGGCGGGCCCGGCCGCAATCATAGCGACCGCGGCAGCCGCCGGCCAGCGGCCCCGGGGCGGGCTTTTGCCGGCGCCTCGGACGCACGCGCGGCCGGGCTGCGGCATGTCCGTCGACGGCGTCCGCATGCAGCAGTCGCCGGCACGCGGTGCTCCGGCGGGTAAGATGCAGGCAGTTTCAGGCCCTGCGGGTTCACGCGAATGCGTTCCGGGGCCCAACGAACCGCGCCCTGACATGATCATCACGTCGCTGCTCGATACCGACCTCTACAAGTTCACGATGATGCAGGTCGTGCTGCATCATTTCCCGGAAGCCCAGGTCGAGTACCGGTTCAAGTGCCGCAATCCCGACGTCGACCTGCGGCCCTACGTCGACGAGATCAGGCAGGAGATCCGCGACCTGTGCGCGTTGCGGTTCCTGCCGCGCGAGATCGACTACCTGCGCAGCTGGCGGTTCTTCAAGAGCGATTTCGTCGACCTGCTCGGGCTGTTCCATCTCGACGAGCGATTCATCCACGTCGCGCCGATGCCCGACAGCCACGAGATCGAGATCTGGATCAAGGGACCGTGGCTGCATACGATCCTGTTCGAGGTTCCGGTGCTGTCGATCGTGTCGGAGGTCTACAACCGCAACGTCCACCCCGAGCCCGACTACGCCGAGGGCCGGCGCCGGCTCGCGGCCAAGATCGCGCAGCTGAACGCGGTACCCGACCCGGAATTCAGGATCGCCGACTACGGGACGCGGCGGCGTTTCTCGCACGATTGGCAGCAGGAGGTGATCGTGTCGCTGCGCGACGGGATCGGCAGCCGGTTCGTCGGAACCAGCAACGTCAAGTTCGCGCTCGAGCACAGCCTGACGCCTCTGGGAACGATGGCGCACGAGTACATGCAGGCCTGCCAGGCCGTGGGACCGCGGCTGCGCGACTCCCAGGTGTTCGCATTCAACACCTGGGCGCGGGAATACCGGGGCGACCTCGGGATCGCGCTGTCCGACGTCTGCGGCATGGACGCGTTCCTGCGCGATTTCGACCTGTTCTTCTGCAAGCTGTTCGATGGCGTGCGTCACGATTCCGGCGACCCGTTCGAATGGGGCGAGAAGCTGATTGCGCATTACCAGCGGATGCGCATCGACCCGCGCACCAAGACGATGGTCTTCTCGGACAGCCTCAACGTCCCGCTTGCACTGCGGCTGTTCGAGTATTTCCGCGGGCGCAGCCAGACGGCATTCGGCATCGGCACGAACCTCACGAACGACCTGGCCTACGAGCCGCTGTCGATCGTCATCAAGATGACGCGCTGCAACGGTCAGCCGGTGGCGAAGATCAGCGACGAGCCGACCAAGGCGATGGACTACGACCCGTCCTACGTCGCCTATTTGCGCGAGGTCTTTCAGGTTCCGCAGGCATCACCGCCGGCCGCGGGTCGCTGAGCCGGGAAGCCGCGACAGCGCGAGCTGGCAGGCGGCGAGCGCCGCGTCGCTGAAGCAGGCGAAGACCACGCGCTCGAAACCGGGGGTCCGGCGGACGAAATCGGCAACCCCGCGGACCGCGATCTCGGTGGCGGCTTCGAGCGGGTAGCCGTAGACCCCGCAGCTGATCGCGGGGAATGCGATCGATTTCACGCCGTGCTCGCGCGCCAGAGCGAG
>DATGDG010000455.1:0-4753 GCA_035311025.1 Casimicrobiaceae bacterium | reverse complement strand
CGGATGTCCGCCACCGAGCGCCCGGGCGTCGGCCGTCGCATCGCGTTCTTCGTGGGCTGGGGCCTCGTGTATTTCGTGATGCAAACGCATTACGACTGCTTCTCGCGGCATGTGTTCTTCATCCATCGAATCCAGCACCTCGTGCTGCACCACCTGGGACCGTCCCTGGTCGTGCTGGCGCAGCCGCTGACAGTGCTTGCGCGCGGCCTGCCCCGTCGGGGTCGTGACCACAATCATCGCCCCAGCGTGGCGTCATCCGCTCACCCGAGGCGCGTACCGGTTTCTGCAGAATCCCGTGGTGGCGCCGGTGCTCTTCGTCGGACTGATCTACCTGTGGCTGACCCCGGCGGTTCATTTCGACGTCATGCTGAGCGACCGGTACTACGCCGTGATGAACTGGAGCATGCTGCTCGACGGGCTGCTCTTCTGGTCGCTGGTGCTCGATCCGTGGACGAAGGCCGAAGGGGCGCGCATCGGCCTCGGCGCGCGCATCTGGGTGGTGCTGCTCGCGATCCCTCCGCAGATCGTGTTCGATCGGATCGGACGCGCGCCGGGCCAGGTTCCGGAACCGGGGCGTTGGGCGGAGGCGTCAGCGTGACCTGGGAAAGTAGTTCTTCGTCGCCAGCGCCTCGTACGGCGGCGGGGTGAACAGGCCGTCAGGGGTCCCCGCCATGTAGCTGACGACCATGGCCGTCCATTTGGTGGCGGCATAGCGCGGACTCGGCGGCGCGGCGCCTTCGAGCAGGTGCCGCGCCTGGTCGTATCCGCTGCCCCAGGTCTCGCCGCCCGGCACCAACACGCGGGTCGGCTTACGGGGTCCCGGACTCGTGCCGTCGGACCCAGGCGGCGATGTCGGGCCACGCGTCGCGCAGCGTGCGCGACCCCATGAAGAGCCCGATGTGCCCTCCCGGCACCAGTTTCCTGACGATCTCGCGCGCCGGCGTTCCCACGAGATGCTCGGCGTTGAAGACCTGTTCGCGGGTCGTGATGTCATCCGCTTCGCCGGCGAGGAGGTAGAGTGGGACCTTGATGTCCTTGAGGGTGATCGTCCGGCCCAGTGCCACGAACGTTCCCTTGGCGAGCCGGTTTTCCTTGAACAGTTCGCGGATCGCCTGGAGGTACCAGCGGCCGGGGAGGTCGAGCGGGTTCTCGTACCAGCGCTCGAAGTGCTCGGTGCGCCTGACATACGACTTGTCTTCGATGTGCTCGTATAGGTCGAGATATTTGGACATGTATTGCTCGTCCGGATGCATGTTCTTCCAGCCGGCGAGCATGAACTTGCCGAGCATGCGGCCCTCGCCGGCCGCGACCATTTCCTCGAAGAAGCTCATCGGCAGCTTGTGGGCCATCTTCTTGATCGCGCCTTCGCCGGCCGCCGTGTCGATCGGCGACCCGGCCAGAACGAGGCTTGCGACCTTGCCGGGAAAGCGGGCGGCGTACATCGCCGACATCCACCCGCCCTGGCACAGGCCGATCAGATGGACACGGCCGCCCAGATCGTCAATGGCGGCATTGAGTTCGGCCAGGTAGGTATCGACGTCGAAATACCGCATCTCCGGCGTCGCGCTCTTCCAATCGGTGACGAGAACGCGCGCGAGGCCGGCGTCGAGCAGCGTCTCGACCAGGCTCTGGCCCTTGTCGTAGTCGGCGATCGTCGAGCTGTGACCGGCGTAGGGGGCGTCGATCAATGCGGGTGTCTCGCTGCGCCCTGCGGTGCGCGAGAAGTCGCGCAGGCGCATCGTGTCGAGGTCGAGTACGATCTCGTTCTTCGTCGCCCACCCGGGCGGAGGCGGCAGTGAGATCGTCTCGGCTGCGGCGGTGAATTTCAGGTTGTCGCCGAAGATCTTGATTCCTTCGTCGGCGAGCTCGATCCCCGCCGCCATCGGCCAGAACCAGGGGACGCTGTGCTCCTGCGCCGGTGTCGTGGCCTTGCGTCCGACTTTCGACATCGCATCTCCTTCAGGTAAGTGTCGCGCCCCGAGTCACTCGACCGGCGCATGCCGCCAGGGCAGCGACAGGATCGCCTCGAGTCCTCCGTCTTCGCGGTTCCGAAGGCGGACGTCGCCGCCGTGGCCCCGCGCGATGCTGCGCGCGATGCTGAGACCCAGTCCCGTACCACCCGTCTCGCGACTGCGCGAGCCTTCCAGCCGATAGAAAGGCTCGAACACCTTCTCGAGCTCGTCTTCCGGAATGCCTGGCCCGTGGTCGCGTACGTGGATCGAGAGGCCCGCGGAGTCTTCCTCGACGCGAATGTCGGCCTGTCGGCCGTATGCGGTCGCGTTGTCGACGAGGTTGGAGATGCAGCGCCTGAGGAGCTGCGGTTCTCCCATCAGTGGCGTTGCGACCGCTCCGGCGACCGTCACGGTTCGACCCATCGCCTCGTTGTCGGCGCGCAGGCTCTCCAGCACGGCCATGACGTCGACCGGTTGCGGAGGCTCGCGACTGGCGAGCCCGCGCATGAATTCCAGCGTCTGGGTCACCATCGCTTCCATCTCCACGAGATCTTTCTCGAACCTGTCGCGCAGCTCGGCGTCCTCCAACAGGTCGGCACGAAGGCGCATGCGGGTGAGGGGGGTCTTCAGATCATGCGACATCGCCGTCAGCAACCGCGTCCTCTCGTCGATGAACTGGATCAGGCGAGCCTGCATCGTGTTGAAGGCACGGGCGGCGCGGCCGACCTCGAGCGGTCCGTCCTCTGGCAGCGGCGGGCGATGAATGTCCCGGCCCAGCCGGTCGGCGGCGACGGCGAGCACGTTCAGAGGGCGCGTCACCCAGCGCACGGCGACGTAGGAGAGCAGCAGCACGGCGGCGAGCAGGGTCGCGAGCGTCAGCAGCAGCCGCCAGGGCAGACCTGCGGTAGCGGGGGAGATCCGGGTATCGAAGCTCGCCCAGGTCCCGTCCTGCAGGCGCACCTGCGTCAGCATCGAGAACCCACCCGGGGAGAATGGGTGCATGCCGGACGGGCCCGGCGGCCCGTCCGCGGCGAAGCGACCCCGCATGCGGCCGAGTCCCGACGCCCACGGCGGCGGTGTCGTGGCCGTCGCAACCCGCATCGGGCGGTCGTCGCCAAGCGCCGCGCGCAGCACGGCGGCGAACATCGCGGCGTGGGTGCCACCCGTCGATGCCGATGCGTCGGGCATGGGTGCGCGATCGAGCGAGACCACCAGGGGCGGCACGTTCAGGATCCCGACGATGCGCGCGCGTTCCTCGGGACTCGACGCGTCGAGCAGCCTGACGATGTCGGCGATGCGCTGCGCGGGTTGCATGCCCATCACGCGGACCAGCGCGGTATCGCGCTCCGACAGATTGATCGCAGCGCTCAGCAGCTGTGCGACGATCAGGCCGCTTGCCAGCACCAGCATCAGGCGGCCGAACAGTGACCGGGGCAACAGGTGCTTCACCGCTGCGCACTCACCGCGACCGCAAGCACGTAACCCTCGCCGCGGACCGTCTTGATGAGCCGCGGCTCGCGCGGATCGTCGCCCAGCCGATGCCGCAGTCGGCTCACCTGCACGTCGATGCTGCGATCGAGCGGGTCGGCGTCCTTGCCCTGGGTGAGGTCGACGAGCTGGTCGCGGTTCAGGACGCGATTCGGGTGCGCAACAAAAATGCGCAGCAGACGGTATTCCGCGCCGGAGAGTGGCGTGACGACGCCGGCCGCCGAGACCAGCTGACGGTGGACGGTGTCGAGGACCCAGTCGGCGAACCGGAACTCACGCGCGCTGTCGGGCTGCAGGTTGTTCGGCAGGCTGCGCGTGCGACGCAACACGACCTTGATGCGGGCGAGCAACTCCCTTGCGCTGAAGGGCTTCGCCAGGTAATCGTCGGCGCCCATCTCCAGGACGACGATGCGATCGGTCTCCTCGCCGCGCGCGGTGAGCATGATGACCGGGATATCGAAGGATTTCGCCCGCAGGTCGCGGCAAAGGGTCAGCCCATCGTCGCCCGGCAGCATCAGGTCGAGCACGATCAGGTCGATCCTCCCTGCCTCGAGAGCCTGCCACATGGCGCGGCCGTCGCGTGCAGTCGTCACCCGCAAGCCGTTCTTCTGCAGGTACTGGCTGAGCAGGTTCCGGATCTCGGCGTCGTCGTCGACGATCAGGATGTGATCGGGGGCGTCCATGGCGCAATTCTCGGGGGATTCCGGTCGCGGCGGGAGAGGGAAAGGTATCGCAGTGTGTCAGCCCGCCGTTGCGACGCAGTGCGCTACCAAAAGGCCCTTCCGGTGACATGAAGCGCTTACACGGCGGTGCTCAAATCATAACCGTTGCGAAGGGATAGGCATCGAACGACGCCCCCTTCGGACGCACACCTCATCACTGACTGGAGATGCATCATGAAAAGGATTCCCTCTGTTGCTTTCGGCCTCGTTGCCGGCGTCGCGCTGGCGGTGGCCGCGGTCACGTATGCACAGCCGTTCGGCGGCCCGGGCGCGGGGTTCGGACCCGGCATGGGCCCCGCCTACGCACACGGAATGGGCGCGGGGCCGGGTCACGGGCCGTGGGCCAATGTCGATCCCACGACCTTCGTGGCCTCGCGCTTGGCCGACCTCAAAACCCAGCTGAAGATCAACGCCGAGCAGGAGACTGCATGGCAGGCATTCGCCGATGCCGCCAAGCAGCAGGCGACCGGCATGCAGGCGATTCGCGCCCAGATGCAGGCAGGCGCCGGAACGGCGCCGGAGCGGATGGCCCTGCGCGCGAGCGCCATGCAGCAGCGGGCCGAGGGCATGACGACCGTGAGCAAGGCATTC
>DATGDG010000454.1:0-1887 GCA_035311025.1 Casimicrobiaceae bacterium | reverse complement strand
CCGCTGCCGCAGGGGCAGGGGTCGTTGCGCCCGGGGGGCGACAACGCGGTCGACCGTTCACTCATCGAGGGCAAGAAACGAGAGCTTCCCGGTCATGCGCGCTTCGGGCGGCGACTTCGGGCGCTTCTCGATCGCGACGATGCTGTCGTAAAAGCTCAGCGACCAGGCCGAACGGGCGAACGCGCTCCGCTGCACACTCGCCCACTCCCGCACGTGCCAGGCGTTGAGCTGGTCCGCGAGCCGCTTGCTGAACTCGATGAACGATCCCGGTTCGTTCAGGCCGCCGCCGTACTCGGGCCAGTAACTCGTGTGACAGTCCTCGACCAGGTACACACCATCCGGGGCCACCGCATCGAACATCTCCTCGAACGTGGTGATCTGCTGTTCCATCGAATGCCCGCCGTCGTCGAGCAGGATGTCGATGCGGGGATAGCGCTCGCGCAGTCTTCGCAGGAACGTGCGGTCCGACTGGTCGCCGATGACGATGTCGACCTGCTCGTCCGCGAACCTGCGCGCGCGGGGATTGATATCGACGCCGACCAGGCGCGTCTGCGGCCCGAAGTACGATTTCCACATCCCGAGCGAGCCGCCGTGGTAGACGCCGATCTCGACCATCACGATCTCGCGCCCGCGGAAGCGCGCGAAGTGGCGGTCGTACACGTCGAAATAGTGGAACCACTTGTTCAGCAGCGCATCGCGATTGCGCAGAAAATAGTCTTCGAGCGGGTTCATGGCGAGGGAGACCGGCCGGCACGTGTGGCGGGAACGAAAGGGAATCCTGCCATACGCGCTGCCTGCGGCGGCCGGGCCGCTAACAGCGGCACCCGGGCTCTCCCCTCCCTCGCGTGCCGGCCGATCTGATGCGCGGTCGCGGGCGGCCGTCGCCTAGGAATCCGCCGGCTCCGCTCAAAAGCTGCCGGGGGCCGCGAAACCCTCGAAGCGCGTGTATTCGCCGAGGAAGGTGAGGCGCACCGTGCCGATCGGACCGTTGCGCTGCTTGCCGATGATGATCTCGGCGGTGCCCTTGTCCTGCGTCTCGGGGTTGTAGACCTCGTCGCGATAGATGAACAGGATCACGTCGGCATCCTGCTCGATGGCGCCGGAGTTGTGGCTGACGACCCCGTCGGCCAGCCAGCATGCGGGGCCCGGAACAGTCAGGTCGAAGACTTCCTCCACGCCGGCGGGCTCGATTGCGACGATCCGATCCCAGTAGAGTTCCGATTGTGCCCAACGCGCCAGCGCCGCGACGTCAAGCACCCTGGCGCATGACTGCAGCGTATCCCGGCTTGGGGCGAACCGGAAATGCGAGGTCCCGCCGTACGATGTTCCACGTGCTGCGGCCATGGCTTGCTGGGT
The DNA here is from genome assembly GCA_035311025.1 of Casimicrobiaceae bacterium. GTDB lineage: Bacteria > Pseudomonadota > Gammaproteobacteria > Burkholderiales > Casimicrobiaceae > VBCG01. Next base: position 531 of record DATGDG010000454.1, on the reverse strand, counting down.
GAAGCCGCGCTGGCTCATCGACGACCTGACGTCGGCAAAGATCTGCTGCGGCAGCGTATCGGCATTGGTGTTCGCGACCGTGAATTGCAGGTGCTCGCGCAATCGCGCTGCCGGCCCAACGCGTGGACCGAAGGCCCCGATTTCGTCGATGAACCGGCGCTGATCGTCCACGCCGCTGACGTCGACGCCGTAGACCAGCCTCGCACCCGATTGCATCGTGGTGCGCAGACGCGCGACGATGCCGAGCCGCAGGAGCAACGCCATCACGTCGCGGGCGAGCGCGATGCTGCAGGTGCTGAAATACACGCGCGGAGCGCCCTTGGCGCCCGGTCGCCGCAGCGAAATGCACCCGTCGGTCGCCCAGAGATGTTGCAGCAGGAGCCCGACCTGCCGACGCGGCAGGCGGAAGACCTCGGCTGGAAGGCGCTTCTCGTGCGACCGCTGCCCGAAGATGCCCAGCGACTTGAGCCACGCTCCGACGCCAGCGGGATGCCAGCGATCGCCGTTGCCCGCGATCAGCAGTTGGTGCCA
>DATGDG010000453.1:0-8568 GCA_035311025.1 Casimicrobiaceae bacterium | reverse complement strand
TACCCACTGGGGTATTGGCTCCTCGCAGTGCCGGCGCCTGCGCCGGCCGGTCGTGCGCAGCCTCGGGCGATCGCCGCGCCGCCGGTGATAGTCTGACGCGCAGCGCACGCCCGGCGGGTCGCAGTCGGGCGGCTGCGGAGGTGGACGACGCGGGGTCCCGCCCGGCGCCGCCATCACGCGGCAATCGCAATGCCGCCATCGTGGAAAAGGATTGACGGATTCGCAGGATGCAGCCCCCCATGCACGATCGGCCGGCCGGTGACTGGCGCTTCTGCGTCGCCCCGATGATGGACTGGACCGACCGGCACTGCCGGTATTTCCTGCGCCTGATCTCGAGGCGCGCGCGCCTGTACACCGAGATGATCACCGCGCCCGCGCTCGCCCACGGGGACGTGCCGCGGCATCTCGATTTCGATCCCGCCGAGCACCCGCTCGCGCTGCAACTGGGGGGCAGCGATCCGCGGGAACTCGCGCATGCGGCACGCCTGGGCGAGTGCTGGGGCTACGACGAGATCAACCTGAACTGCGGCTGCCCGTCCGAGCGCGTCCAGACCGGGAGCTTCGGCGCCTGCCTGATGGCCGAGCCGGCGCTGGTCGCGGACTGCGTGCGGGCGATGCGCGATGCCGTATCCGTTCCGGTGACGGTCAAGCACCGGATCGGTCTCGATCACGACGAACGCTATGCGTTCGTCCGCGATTTCGTGGGCACGGTGGCGGAAGGCGGCTGCGGGGTGTTCATCGTCCACGCCCGCAACGCAGTGCTGAAGGGCCTGTCACCGAAGGAGAACCGGGAGATTCCTCCGCTGCGCTACGACGTGGTCCGGCGCCTCAAGCGCGATTTTCCCGCACTGACTTTCGTCCTCAACGGAGGTCTTGCCGACTGGGACGCGATCGAGCGCGAGCGCGTCCTGGTCGACGGCGTGATGCTCGGACGAGCGGCGTATCACAATCCGTACCTGCTGGCCGAAGCCGATTGGCGGATCTTCGGCGACCCGGCAGCTCCGCGTTCGCGCGCCGAGGTGATGGCCGCGCTTGGCCAGTACGCGGCCCGGCAGCTTGCGCAGGGCGCTGCGCTGCGCTCGATTTCGCGGCACGTGCTTGGCCTCTACCACGGCGTCGCCGGCGGCCGTCGTTTCCGGCAGCTGCTGTCGGATGCGGTACGCCTCAAGGAGGCTGACCTGTCGCTGTTCGACGAGGTGCTGCAGGCGGTCGAGACGTGAAGGACGGCGGCGACTGCTGCCGGCTCAGCCGGCGACTTGGCTGCGGGGCAGGTCGTCGGCGATGTAGGCGCGGATGATGCCCTGGAAATCGGCGTCGCCGCGCATGCCCAGCGCGCGGCCGAGATTGGGCGCGAAGTTCGCGGGCCAGGTCGAAACGATGCGGTCGATGGCAGGGTCGTGGCGCCAGTGGACGCGCCCCGCGACTTCGTCGCCGGCGACCGCGCGCAGTGCCTCGACCATCTCGCCCACGCCTACGCAAAGGCCCGGGACGTTGACCGAGCGCGTGTGGGTGAATGCGCCGGCCGGCGCCTCGTGCCCGACGATCATGTTGTCGATGACCGTGTGCGGCGAGGTCACCCACATCCGCGTGGTCGGTGCGACCGGGCAGTCGGCGTCGATGCCGGCGAGCGGCTCGCGGACGATGCCGCTCGCAAACGACGATGCGGCGCGGTTCGGCTTGCCGGGGCGGACGGTGACGGTGGGCAACCGCAGGCTGCGCCCGTCGACGAAGCCCTTGCGCGTCATGTCGTAGACCAGGAGCTCGCCGATCGCCTTCTGCGTGCCATAGGAGGCCTGCGGCATCAACGGCGCATCGTCGGGGACCGGATCGGGCAGCGGGCCGCCGAACACCGCCAGCGAGCTCGCGAACACGACTTTCGGCGGCTGGGCGAGCCTGCGGCAGCGCTCGAGCAGGCGCCGTGTCGCGTCGAGATTGATCCGCATGCCGATGTCGAAATCGGCCTCGGCCTGTCCGCTGACGACCGCGGCCAGATGGAACACCGAATCGGCGCCTGCGGCGAATGCCCGCTCGAGGACGGCGGTGTCGGCGAGGTCACCCGTCTGGGACGCGGTGCGCGGGTCGTCGATCGCGACCACCGGGGCCGCGACATCGAGCAGCACGATCTCGCGGATCTCGCGCTTCACGCCGCGCGCATCGGTGAGCATTCCGCGCTGGAGCAGGCGGCGCGCGAGCCGCGACCCCAGGAATCCGCCGCCACCGGTGATGATGATGCGCATCCCGCTATCATAGCTTGCGCTCGCGTCGTCCCCGATCGTGTCGCCAACGTCCCCATCCTCCTCACCACACCCGCCGGTGCCCACCGCTTCCCCCGACGCCGTGTTGACGGACCTGGTCGACGGCGTCGCCCGCGACGGCTACGCGGTCGCGTCCTCCTTCCTGCCGGAGGCGACCGTCGAGGCGCTGCGCCTGCGTGCCCTGGAATTCGACGCGGGCGGCGCGCTCGCGCCTGCGGGCATCGGGCGGGCGGGCAAACATCGGCTCGCGACCGATGTCCGCGGCGACCGGATCGCCTGGCTTCCCGACCCGCCGGGATCGCCGGCCGAGGTGGCGGCGCTCGCCGCCCTGGAGAGCCTGCGCGTCGCGATGAACCGCGGCTTGATGATGGGCCTCGAGCGGCTGGAGGCGCACTACGCGGTCTATCCGCCGGGGGCGCGCTACGCCCGGCACCTCGACCGGTTCCGCGACGACGATGCGCGGGTCCTGTCCTGCGTGCTGTACCTGAACCGGGCGTGGAGGGCCGAGGACGGCGGGGCGCTGCGCCTTTTCGTCGGCGGAGACGTCGGCGTCGACGTGCTGCCGGAGGGCGGCACGCTGGTCGCGTTCCTCGCCGGGCGCTTCGAGCACGAGGTGCTGCCGGCGCGGCGGACGAGGGTATCGCTGACCGGCTGGTTTTCCCGCCGGCAATGCTAATATGGGTTTCCCGACTTCTCGCGGCGCCGCTGCAATCCGTCACCCCTGCTCTTGCGTGACGCGCTTTCTCCCCCGATGACTTCACCGGTTGCGCCGCGTCGGCTCACCATCGCGACGCGCGAATCAGCGCTGGCGATGTGGCAGGCCGAGCACGTGCGTGCGCGGCTGGAATCGCTCCACCCGGGCACTTCGGTCGACCTTCTCGGGATCACCACCCAGGGGGACCGGGTCCTCGATCGTCCGCTCGCGACCATCGGGGGCAAGGGGCTGTTCATCAAGGAACTCGAAGCGGCGCTGCGCGACGGCCGTGCCGACCTCGCCGTGCATTCGCTGAAGGACGTGCCGATGGATCTGCCCGAGGGTTTCGTGCTCGGCGCGATCACGGCGCGCGAGGATCCCCGCGACGCACTGGTCGCGAACAGCCACGACAGCCTCGATGCGCTTCCCGGGGACGCCGTCGTCGGGACGTCGAGCCTGCGGCGCGAGGCGCAACTGCGCGAGCGGCACCCGCGATTGCGGATCGAATCCCTGCGCGGCAACGTCAACACCCGCCTGCGCAAGCTCGACGAGGGCGGCTACGCGGCAATCGTCCTTGCTGCGGCCGGGCTGAAGCGCCTCGGCCTCGGGCTGCGCATACGCGCGCTGCTCGACCCGGACCAGAGCCTGCCGGCACCCGGGCAGGGTGCGCTCGCCATCGAGTGCCGTGCCGACCGCGCCGACGTCATCGCCGCATTGCGTCCGCTCGCCGACCCGGCGACGACGCTCGCGACCGTGTCCGAGCGCGCATTCTCGCGTGCGCTGGGCGGCAGCTGCCAGATGCCGCTCGCCGGCTACGCCGAATGGGAGGAGGGTCGGCTGTGGCTGCGCGGCCTGATCGCGAGCCGAAACGGACGCGACGTGCTGCGCGGCGAAATCGAGCAGGCGGTGAGCGATGTCGCGGCCGCCGAGGAGCTCGGGCGATTGCTCGCCGACGACTTCCTCGCACGTGGCGCGCATCGCTTCGCGACGGACGTTTGAGGGAGCCGATGGACGTCTACCCGCTTTCCGCGCCGCCACGCGGATCGAGCCCGCTCGATGGCGTCGGCATCATCGTCACGCGTCCGCAGCGCCAGGCCGCGGTGTTCGCCACCAGGATCGCCGCGGCCGGCGGCTCGCCGGTGATCTGGCCGGCGATCGTGATCCTGCCTCCGGACGACACCACGCTGCTCGCGCAGGCGCACCGCGGGCTCGCTTCCTACGACATCGCCGTCTTCGTCTCGGCCAATGCGGTCGAGTACGGCGCGCCGCCCGCCGGCGCGTGGCCGCGGCACCTGCTCGCCTTCGCGCCAGGGCCGAGCACCGCGGAGGCGCTTGCCGGCGTGGGCATCGCGGGTGCGCTGGTGCCGGCGGTCTCGCACGACAGCGAGGGCCTGCTGCAGATGCCCGAGCTCGCCGAGCTTGCCGGAAAGCGCGTCGTCATCTTTCGCGGCGAAGGCGGGCGCGAGTTCCTGGGCAATGCGCTGCGCGCGCGCGGCGCCATCGTCGACCACATTCCCTGCTACCGGCGGGTCGCACCGCAATCCGGGACCGAGGGACTGATCGAGGCGATGCGCGAGGATCGTGCCCACGCGCTGACGCTGACCTCGGCCGAGGGGCTCGACAATCTCCTCGCGGCGCTGACCGCGGAGGGTCTCGCACTGCTGGCGAGGCTGCCGGTGTTCGCCGGGCATCCGCGGATCGCCGAGCGCGCCCGCGAGCGCGGACTCCTCGCGGTCGAGACCGCGGGCGGCGATTCCGGAATGCTCGCCGGAATACTCGAGTGGTACCGCGCGCACCCGCGCGTGCCCTGACACGGAAGAATCCTCGCAGGAGCTCCCATGCCGGACGTCGATGTCCTCGTCACCGCGGCGCTGCCGCCGTTCCTCTACGATCCGCTCCGCGCGGATTACCGCTGCCACGACTACTTCCTTGCGACCGACAGGGCCGCGCTGCTCGCTCGATCGGCTGCGCGGGTGCGCGGCCTGGTGCAGGGCGGCGGGACGATCACGCCGACTTCGCTGCTCGAGCAGCTGCCGAAGCTCGAGATCATCTCGGTGTTCGGCGTCGGCTACGACGGCGTTCCCGTCGACTATTGCCGCTCGCGCGGCATCAAGGTGGGCCACACCCCCGACGTGCTGACCGACGACGTGGCCGATGTCGCCGTCGCCTTGATCCTGATGACCGGCCGCGGCTTCGTGCGCGCGAATCGATTCCTGCACGCCGGCGGGTGGAAGACGCGCGGTCCCGAACTCACCAGCAAGCTGGGCGGGCGCACGGTCGGCATCCTCGGCCTGGGCCGCATCGGCAAGGCGATCGCCCGCCGGGTCGACGCGATGGGCATGAACGTCGCCTATACCGGGCGCAAGCCGCAGGACGTGACGTGGCGCTACATCCCCGACCTCGAAGCGCTGGCGCGCGAGGCCGACTTCCTGGTGGTCGCCTGCCCCGGCGGCGCGGCGACGCACAACCTCGTCGACGCACGCGTGCTGGCGGCGCTGGGCCCCGAGGGGACGCTGATCAACATCGCCCGCGGGTCGATCGTCGATGAGCCGGCGCTGGTGCGCGCATTGGCGGATCGCACGATCAAGGCGGCGGGCCTCGACGTGTTCGTCGACGAGCCCAACGTCCCCGACGAGCTTCTCGCGCTCGACAACGTCGTGCTGCTTCCGCACGTCGGCAGTGCGACGCGGGAGACGCGCAAGGCGATGGCGGACCTGTGCAAGGCGAACCTCGACAGCTGGTTCGCAAGCGGCAGGCTGCTGGCGCTGATTCCGGAACTGCGCTGAGGGCCGAACGGACTGCGGGCCGCCCCGCTTTCAGTCCGGCACTGCCGGTGGCGCGCCGGCGTCGGCCCGGCGTCCCGGGCGGTACATCACGATGAACAGCGCCGCGACGACGAAGGCGAGCGCGATCCACTCGCTCGCGCCCGGGCGCTCGCCGAGCAGCACCATGCCGGCGAACACGCCGACGACCGGAATCGGCAGCGACGACAGCGACGACACCGCGACCGGAAGCCTGCGGGCAAGCGTGAACCACGCCCAGTTCGCGAGCGTGCCGGCGAAGGCGATGTTGTAGGCGATCGCGAACCAGCCGCGGCCCGACAGCGCCGCAAGCTCGGCGGCGAGCGGCTCCGGGTCGAACGCGGGAACGAGGATCACCAGCGGCACCCAGCCCAGCAGCATCATCCATCCGGTGAGCGTCGCCTGCGGAATCGGCAGCGGCCACTTGCGCATCAGCGCGGTCCCGAAACCCCAGGACAGCGCGGCGATCAGGATCATCATGACGCCGAAAGGGGCACTCCTCAGCAACCGGATCTGGTCGCCGATCAGGAGCGCCATCCCCGCCATGCCCAGCACGAGGCCTGCGATCTTGCGTCGCGACAGCGGTTCGTGCAGCACCAGGGCCGCGCAAAGCGTCGCCCACAGCGGCATCGTGTAGGCGAGGATCGCGCTGCGCCCCGACGACAGCTGCTGGACGCCGAACAGGATGAAGCCGTTCCAGCCGGTGATGTTGAACAGCGCGAGCATCGCAAGCTTCACAAGGTGTCGGCGCGACACGCGGATTGTCTCGCCACCGATGCGCGCGACGAGCAGGAGGCCGAGGCCGGCGAACGGCAGCGTCAGCGCGCGAAACGTCAGCGGCGCGAGCTCGCTGACGCCCATCTTGAGGATCGGCCAGTTGCAACCCCACAGCAGCGTCAGCGCGGCGATGATCGGGATCGTTCGCGCTTTCAGGGGCGCTCCCCGTACTTGCTCTGGTGCAGCGCGCGCGCCTGCGTCACCCAGGCGTCGCGGCGTATCCGGCCCGGGAACTCGGCGAGCTTCGCGTCGATCTCGTCGATGTCGCGTTCGCTCCAGCGGGCGATCTGGCGGTAGTTGGTGACGCCCAGCTGGTACAGCATCCGCTCGAGGGCGGGACCGACGCCGACGATCAGCTTGAGGTCGTCAGGCGTGCCCGGTGCGTCGAGCAGCGGAGGCGGGGCATTGCGCTCGATGTCGATGACGATCTGCCGGTAGCGGGCCGTCTCGGTGAGCGCGTCAGCGAGCCGCGCGAACAGGCGGTGCCGGTCCTCGGCGAATTCAGCGCATTGCGACGACGCTGCGCCATCGGGCCGGGGCGGGGTTTCGCGCGAATCCGCCGTCACTGCGGCCAGCGGGCCTGTCCGCTCCCCCGCCGTCGTCGCTGCGGGGCCCGGTTCCGGTTTCGGCGCCGGCGCTGCCACCCGCTCCACCGGCCACGCTGCCGGCTTGCGGGTGCCGCGCTCGCCGCGCAGGACGCCGATCCGATAGGCGATGGCGATCGCGACAGCCAGTGCGATCAGCGCGATGAAAGTGAGACCGTTCACGGGAATCGGAGTGTCGCGGGCTGCAACCGGATGCGCGGGGCGTCGCCGCAGGCGATTGTATGCGAGCCGGCCGCCGGGGCCAATTCACGCGCGTCCGGAAGCGCGCGCGAGCGACTGCTAGAATCAGCGCGGATATCGACCATGCAGACATCGTCCGGCACCGAATCGGATCGCAATCCAGCGGACGCAGCGGCAGCAGGGGCCTCGCCGGGAGATCCGCGTCCATCCTCCGGCAGCGGGGCTGCGCTGCGCACGCTGTGGCTGGTCGTCGTTCTCGCGATCGCTGCCGGCGGCTATGCCTGGGTCGACCAGCGGCGCGCTGCCCAGGCGCTGCAGGTCGAGACTGCGCGCCGTCTTGCCGATGCCGATGCCGCGCTCGCCCAGGTGCGGGCGCGCGAAGCGGACATGGCCGAACAGCTGCGTGAGGCCCAGGCCCAAGTCGCGTCACTCGAGACGCGGGTCAACGAATCCCAGGCCCAGCAGGCGTCCCTCGACGCGCTCTACCGGGATCTCGCCCCGTCGCGCGACGAGCTCGCATTGACCGAAATCGAGCAGATCCTGGTGCTCGCGAGCCAGCAGCTGGCGCTTGCCGGGAATGTCGAGGCGGCGCTGACGGCCCTCCAGGTCGCCGACAGCAAGCTCGCAAGACTGGACCGTCCGCAGTTCGGGCCGCTGCGCCGCGCGCTGGCGCACGACATCGACCGCCTGAAGGCCGTCCCGTACGTCGACGTGGCGGGGATCTCGATCAGAATCGATCAGGTCATCGCCGCCATCGACAAGCTCCCGCTCGCCCGCGACGAACGGATCCCGGCAGCTCCGCCGCCCGCACCGCCCGCCGCCGAATCGGCATGGCGCCGATTCCTGGCCGAGCTGTGGGCGCAGGCCCGGGATGTCATCCGGATCGAGGTCACCAATCGCCCTGCGGCGCCGCTGGTGACTCCGGAGCAGTCGTTCTTCCTGCGGGAGAATCTCCGGCTGCGCCTGCTGTCCGCGCGCATCGCACTGCTGTCGCGCGATGATCGCACGTTCAAGTCCGACCTGCAGGCCGCAACGGCGTGGCTTCGCGAGTATTTCGACGTCGGTGCGAAACCGGTTCAGTCCGCGATCGCGACGCTGACCCAGCAGGCGGCCGTGGCCATGCCGGGCGAAATGCCCGACCTCTCGCGCAGCCTCGAGGCCGTGCGGGTGCTCAAGGCCGCCGGCGAGCGCGTCGAGGGTCGGGTGCCGACCCGCGCCCCGGCGCGCCCGAGATAGGGACGTCGTGCGTGCATTGC
>DATGDG010000452.1:0-8344 GCA_035311025.1 Casimicrobiaceae bacterium | reverse complement strand
ATCGCCCGCATCGCCTCGGCCGGCCTCGCACTGCTGCGGCGCAGCCTCCCCCAGGCCTGCGCGCTGTGCCGGGCCGACAGCGGCGACACCCTGCTGTGCGATGCCTGCAGTTTGCAGCTCCCACGCATCATCGCGGCCTGTCCGCGCTGCGCGCTGCCGTCGGCGGGCGCGCTGGTGTGCGGCGCGTGCCTCGCAAGGCCGCCTCCCTACGCCGCCGCGATCGCGGCCTGGGCCTATGCCTTTCCTGCCGACCGCCTGCTGCATGCGTTCAAGTACCGGGGCGAACTCGCGCTGGCCGAACCGCTGGCGCAGGCGCTGTGCGCCGCGGTCGCGACACGCGATCAGGCGCACGATGCGGCGCTCCCGGACTGCATCGTTCCGGTTCCGCTGTCGCCGCGGCGCCAGCGCATGCGCGGCTTCAACCACGCGCGCGAGATCGCGCGCCGCGTGGGAAGCGCATTCGGCGTCCCGCTCGCGGGCAGCCTGCGCCGGACGCGGGACACGCCTGCGCAGGCCGCGCTGCGTCTGGCCGATCGCGCGGCGAACGTGCGCGGAGCGTTCGACGCCGACGCCAACTTCGCGGGGCTCTCGGTGGCGATCGTCGACGACGTGATGACGACCGGCGCTACACTGGCGGCCGCGGCGGGCGCACTGCTCGACGCGGGCGCGCTTCGCGTCGAGGCCTGGGCAGTGGCACGCACGCTGCCGCCCCACGCCGCGGTCGCGCCACCGCCCCGATGACCCTCGCCGCCCGCCATGTTCGCCGTCGTCCTCGTTCACCCCGAGATCCCGCCCAACACCGGCAACATCATCCGGCTCACGGCCAACACCGCGACCGACCTGCACCTGGTCGAGCCGCTGGGTTTCCGGATGGACGATCGCGAACTCAAACGCGCGGGACTCGACTATCACGAATACGCACGCGTGGCCGTCCACCGCGATTTCGACGCCTGCCGCGCAGTACTCGACGCGCCGGCGCCGCGACGCTGGTTCGCGTTCACGACGCAGGCCGAGTGCTCCGCGTACGAAGTCGCCTACCAACCCGGCGACGTGCTGACCTTCGGCTGCGAAACCAGGGGGCTGCCCGCCGACGTGCTCGCGCACTTCGCACCGGACCGACGCCTGCGGATCCCGATGCGCCCCGGCCAGCGCAGCCTCAACCTGTCCAATGCGGTCGCGGTCGCGGTCTACGAAGCCTGGCGGCAACAGGGCTTCAGGTAGGTCACTCGGTGCCCGGCTCGCGCCGCAGCAGCGCCGTCACGGCATCGCGCGGCGCGACGCCCTCGTAGAGGACGCGATGAACCGCGTCGGAGATCGGCATGTCGAGCCGGTGCTCCTGCGCAAGCGCGCGCACGGCGAGGGTGGCGAAGACGCCTTCGGCAACATGGCCGAGTTCCGCGAGAATCCCGGGCAGCGGTTCGCCACGCGCAAGCGCCAGGCCCACGCGGCGGTTGCGCGACAGGTCGCCGGTGCAGGTGAGCACCAGGTCGCCCAGCCCGGCCAGGCCCATCAGGGTGTCGCGCTTGCCGCCCAGCGCCGCCGACAGGCGTCCGCATTCGGCCAGCCCGCGCGTGATCAGCGCGGCGCGCGCGTTGTGACCGAAGCCGAGCCCGTCGCTCGCCCCGGCGGCGATTGCCAGGACGTTCTTGGCGGCACCACCGACCTCGATTCCCGGCAGGTCGTCGCTCGCGTAGCAGCGCAGCGTGTCGCTGCGCAGCAGCGCGGCTAGGGCGTGCGTGAATGCGGGATCGGTCGTCGCGGCCACCAGTGCCGCCGGCAGGCCGCGCGCGACCTCGACCGCAAAGCTCGGCCCGGACACCGCACCGACCGGCCTCGGCCAGCGCGTTGCGATGACCTCGTGGCCGAGCGCATAGCCGGCACGCGATTGCGCGTTGGCGACAAATCCCTTGCAGGCGAGCGCGAGCGGCGCGGCGACGCCTGCGGCGGCGAGGGCATCGACCAGCGGCAGCACCTCGCCAACCGGGGTGGCCACGATCAGGACGTCCGCAGCCCGCACGTCTCCGATGTCCGAGGTGATGTCGACCGAGGCGGGCAGATCGATGCCCGGCAGGTAGCGCGCGTTCTGCCGCGCAGCCTTGCACTCGCGTGCGCGTTTCGGCGAGCGCAGGTAGAGCAGCACGCGCGGCGCGGCATGGCTGCGCGCCGCGAGGTGCACCGCCAGCGCGCTTCCCCACGCACCGCCTCCCAGGACGGCGACGCTCGTGCTCATCGGGCTACCTGGCTCATTGCGCCTCCCGCCGCATCGGGGGCCGCGCGTCGATCAGAAGCCGAATACCTGCGAAAGCCGGACATAGCCGGTCTGGCCGTCGCGGTGCCTGACCTTCACCCAACCCGGGGCCGACGCCGTTGCCGGCGATGTCGCGGGCTCGGCGAGTTCGAGCAGCAGGTCCGCAGCGCACCGGAACACCACGGGGGCCGAATCGTCGGGACTCGCCCGGACGTCGGCGCCCGGCGCACGGACCTCGACCGTGCGCTTGTCCGACAGCGATTTGCTCGCGATCCAGCCGATGGTGCCCGAGACATCGCGCACCTTGGTCCAGCCCTCGACGACGACGAGCACCTCGACCGGCACATCGCGGCCGTAGACGAACAACGGCTTGGCGCGCGCCGACGGCGCGTCGTAGAGGATCGTCGCCGGATCGCCGGTGGCGCGATAATCCGCCGCGCAAGCGATCGGGAACGCGAGCGCGATGGCGAACGTCGCGAAGCGGAGGATGCGGGTCACGGAGCGGAAGAACGCCGCGAAGCCGTTTCGCAGGTCAGCGGGATTCGCCGGTCAGTGCCCGACAGCGGCCGGCTGCGCAGCCTGTGCGAGCTGCTGCTGGTAGAGCGCCTCGAAGTTGATCGGCGCGAGCTGCACCGGCGGAAAGCCCGCGCGCATCGTCGCGTCGGCGACCGTCTCCCGAGCATACGGAAAGATCACCGTCGGGCAGTGGATGGCGAGCACGGGTTGCAGCTGGTCGGGCGGGATTCCGCGAATGCCGAAGACGCCGGCCTGCGACGCCTCGACCAGGAACACCGTCTTGTCGCCGGCGCGCGCGGTGACCGTCAGCGTCACCACGCATTCGTAGATGTCGGGGGCGACCTGCTCGGCACGGGTGCGAAGTCCCACTTCGATCTGCGGCGCCTCGGTCATCTGAAACGACTGCGGAGACCCCGGGTTCTCGAGCGACAGGTCCTTGACGTAGATCCGCTCGATCGACATCTGGGCCGTCATGCCTTCGCCCATCGTGGGCGCGGCGGTTTGCGATTCGGCCATGCGTTCAAACTCCAGTGGATTGGGCGAAGGCCGTGGATTTTACGCTACGCAGGCGCGCCGAACCTTCTACGAAGCCTTGCCGGCGAGGAGCGGGTCGAGGCGGCCGGCGCGGTCGAGCGCGGCCAGGTCGTCGTAGCCGCCGACGTGGAAGTCGCCGATGTAGATCTGCGGGACCGTGCGCCTGCCGGTCCGTTTCATCATCTCGCTGCGAAGGGCGGGGTCCTCGTCGACGCGCAGCTTGACGATGTCGGCCACCCCCTTGGATTCCAGCAGCCGCTCCGCACGCACGCAGTATCCGCAGTACGCGGCCGTGTACATCGACACCTTCGGGGCATGCGAGCCATCGCGGGCTTCGTCCATCAGTCCCTCCGGGTCGGGAGTCCGGCGTCGACCCAGGCCTGCAGGCCGCCGCGCAGTTCGAGCACGCGCGCGAATCCGAGCTTGGCGAGCGCCGACGCGGCGCTGCTGCTGCGAACCCCGCGCGCGCAATACACGATCACCGGGCGCGACGCGTATTTCGCGAGCTCGTCCGCCCGGTCCTTGATCTGCGACAGCGGAATGTGCAGCGCGTTCGGAAGATGACCGCTGTTGTATTCGTTGGGTTCGCGCACGTCGAGCAGCAGCGGGTCCTCGCTGTTGATGAGCCGCGTCGCCTCGAGGGTTCCGATCTGCTGGGTCGACGCCAGGCGGCTCCTGATCAGCGGCCACAGCAGCATCGCCCCGGACACGACGAACACGAGCGCGAGCGACCAGTTCTTGGTGAGGAATTCCATGAACGTCCAGGAGGACTGCGAGGGGCGAAATGATAACGTATCGGCGATGGACACCCTGACACCTCCGGCGACCCGGCCCGCGCCGCAGGCCGCGGCATCGAGGCCCGCGGTGCGCCCGGTCGTGCTGCTGATCCTCGACGGCTTCGGCTGCCGCGAGGATGCGCCCGACAATGCGATCACCCGCGCGAATGCGCCGCACTGGCGCCACCTGCTCGCCACCTGCCCGCACGCTTCGATCGACGCATCGCAGCTGCGGGTCGGGCTGCCTGAAGGCCAGATGGGCAATTCGGAGGTCGGCCACCTGAACATCGGGGCCGGGCGCGTCGTCTACCAGGACTACACGCGGATCGACGTCGCGATCCGCGACGGACAGTTCCAGCGCAACCCGGCGCTGGCAGATGCGGTCGCGACGGCGAGAGACGGCCGTTCGACGCTGCATGTCCTCGGCCTGCTGTCGCCGGGGGGCGTCCACAGCCACGAGCGGCAGATCGTCGCGATGGTCGAGATGGCGGCGAACGGCGGTGCAGGCCACGTGGCGGTCCACGCTTTCCTCGACGGTCGCGATACGCCTCCGAAGAGCGCCGCGGCCTCGCTGGCCTACATCCAGGGCGTCTGCGCCCGCCATGCGAACGCGCGCGTGGCGTCGATCTGCGGCCGCTATTACGCGATGGACCGCGACCAGCGCTGGGAGCGCGTCGCGCCTGCCTACGCGCTGCTGGTCGACGGGGCGGCCCAATACCAGGCGTCGACCCCGCAGGAAGGGCTCGCCGCGGCCTACGCCCGGGACGAGACCGACGAATTCGTCAAGCCGACCAGGATCGTCGGTGCAGACGGGCAGGCGACGCGCATGAGCGACGGCGACGTCGTCGTGTTCATGAACTTCCGCGCCGACCGCGCCCGGCAAATGACACGGGCGCTGACCGACCCGGCGTTCGCGGGATTCGTGCGCCCGCGCGTGCCGAAGCTCGCGCGTTTCGTCTGCCTGACGAGCTACGGCGACGAGTTCTCCGGGCTGCCGGTGGCGTTCGCACCGCAGACGATCGTGAACGGCTTCGGCGAGTACATCTCGCGACTGGGGCTTGCGCAACTGCGGATCGCCGAGACCGAGAAGTACGCGCACGTCACCTATTTCTTCAACGGCGGCTCCGAAGCGCGCTATCCGGGCGAGGACCGCATCCTGGTGCCCTCCCCCAAGGTCGCCACCTACGACCTGCAGCCGGAAATGAGCGCGGTGGAGGTTACCGACCGGCTGGTCGAGGCGATCGAGTCCGGCCGTTACGACGCGATCGTCTGCAACTACGCGAACGGCGACATGGTGGGCCACACCGGCAACTTCGAGGCCGCCAAGCGCGCGATCGAGACACTCGACGCGTGCATCGCCCGCGTCGTCGACGCGGTGCGAGGCAAGGGGGGCGAGGCCGTGATCACCGCCGACCACGGCAACGCCGAACAGATGCACGACGCCACGACCGGCCAGCCCCACACCGCGCATACGCTGAACCCCGTCCCCTTCGTCTACGTCGGCCGCCCGGCCACGGTCGTGGCGGGAGGTGCGCTGCAGGACCTCGCACCGACGCTGCTCGCATTGATGGGGCTCCCCAAACCCCCCGAGATGACCGGCCATTCGCTGGTTCGGTTCTGATGCTGGCAGGAACTTGCCCGCCCACGGGCAGCCTAAGGCAACAGGCCGGACGCCGACGTCAGGCGGCCGCAGGGACCCGAGGGGAGCCGGAAACGGCAGGGGCGGTAAACGACATTCGCACTCCGGATTCGGGTCCCGGGCGCAGGCGTATACTCCACTGAACGATTTCCGCAAGGGGCCGGAGGAGAAATCGCCCGGCCAGCGGACCACGCTTACGAGTCGAGGCTGTCAATGCGCGATGGCATGAAAAAGGCGTCCTGGATCGGTGTCGGAGCCGTCCTGGGAGTGCTGCTCTCCCTGAACATCTCGGTGTTCGCACAACGCGAATCCCGGTTGCCGATCCCCTACGAGGATCTGCAGCTGCTGTCGGCGGTGTTCGGCAAGATCAAGAGCGACTACGTCGATCCCGTTTCCGACGACAAGCTGATCCACGAGGCGATCACCGGCATGGTCCGGGGGCTCGACCCGCACTCGGACTTCCTCGACGCCGAGGCATTCAAGGAACTGCAGGTCGACACCCAGGGCAAGTTCGGCGGCCTCGGCATCGAGGTCGGTGTCGAAAACGGCGTGATCCGCGTCATCTCGCCGATCGAGGACACGCCTGCGTTCAAGGCCGGCATCCAGGCAGGCGACCTGATCGTCAAGATCGACGACACGGCAACGCAAGGGCTGGCCCTCAACAAGGCCGTCGACAAGATGCGCGGCAAGCCGGGCTCGACCGTCGTGCTGACCGTCCTGCGCAAGGGCGTCGACGCCCCGCTGACGTTCACCCTCGTCCGCGAGGTGATCAACGTCAAGAGCGTCGTCTCCAAGACCATCGAACCGGGCTACGGCTACATCCGCGTGCGCAAGTTCCAGGAGGACACCGGCGCCGACGTCGCCAAGGCGGTGCGCACGCTCTACGCGAAGGGACCGCTCAAGGGCCTGGTGCTCGACCTGCGCAGCGACCCGGGTGGCCTGCTGAACCAGGCCGTCGCCGTCGCGTCGACCTTCCTGCGCAAGGATGCGCTTGTCGTCTACACCGACGGCCGCACCCCCGATTCCCACATGCGTCTGACGGCCTCCAGCGAGAACTACCTGCGCCGCGGCAGCGACTACCTCTCCGATCTTCCCGCGGGCATCAAGACGGTCCCGATGGTCGTGATCGTCGACGGCGGCACGGCGTCGGCGTCCGAGATCGTCGCCGGCGCGCTGCAGGATCACAAGCGGGCGACGGTCCTCGGCGTGCGCACCTTCGGCAAGGGCTCGGTGCAGACGATCCTGCCGCTGGGCAACAACACCGGGCTGAAGCTCACGACCGCGCGTTACTACACGCCGTCGGGGCGCTCGATCCAGGCCACCGGCATCGTGCCCGACATCGCCGTCGACGACGGGCGCGAGCCGATGATCCGGATCCGCGAGGCGAACCTCGTCCATCACCTCGACGTGCCGGCGACCGGCGGCGCCACGAAGTCGGGTGCGGCCAAGGACGCCGCGGCGCCGTCGACCGAGACCAAGGCGAAGCCCGACAGCGGCCAGATCGACGTCCTGCCGCCGCGCATCGAGTTCGGATCGCGCGAAGACTTCCAGTTGAAGCAGGCGATGAACTTCCTGAAGGGCTCACCGGTGATCGCATCGGCGAAGACCGACCCGATGCCAGAGCAATCGAAGACGCAGTAACCGGGCTCGCCGACCACGCGATGACGCCCGGCCGCAGCCCGGGTGCCCCGACCACCCGATGACGCCCGGCCACCCACCGGGCGTCGTGGTTTCCGGCGCCACCGACATGGACGATCCGCAGCTACTTCGCTACAGCCGCCACATCCTGCTCGACGAGCTCGGCCCCGACGCGCAGGCGAAGTTCGGGGCGGCGCACGCGCTGATCGTCGGGGTCGGCGGGCTGGGCGCACCGGTCGCCCAGTTCCTGGCGTCCGCGGGCATCGGGACGATCACGCTGTGCGACGCCGACCGCGTCGACCTGACGAACCTGCAGCGCCAGATCCTGTATGCGACCAGCGACATCGGCGCACCCAAGGTCGAAGCTGCGGCCGTCCGCCTTGCCGCGATCAATCCCGAGGTCGCGCTGCGCATGGTGCCGGCACGCGTCGGCCCCCCCGAACTCGAAAGCCTCGTCGCCGCCACCGACGTCGTCGTCGACTGCTCGGACAATTTCACGACCCGGCATGCGATCAACCGCGCCTGCGTCGCGGCCGGCAAGCCCCTGGTGTCGGGCGCCGCGATCCGCTTCGACGGTCAGATTGCGGTATTCGACGTCCGCGATCCGGAGAGCCCCTGCTATCACTGCCTGTTCGGCGACGGCGACGATCTCGAGGAGACGCGCTGCGCGACGATGGGCGTGTTCGCGCCCCTGGTCGGCATCGTCGGCGCGACCCAGGCTGCCGAGGCGCTGAAGCTCGTCGCCGGCATCGGGGCCTCGCTCGCCGGCCGCCTGCTGCTGCTCGACACGCTGGCCATGCAGTGGCGCGAGCTGGTCGTGCCGCGCGACCCGGAGTGCCCGGTCTGCCGCGGCCGGTAGCGATACCCGGCTGGCGTGGAAGCCCTGCCTGGCGCTAGCGCCGCTTGGCCGCGGCGACCCTGCGTTCGCAGGCCCGGACCTCGCCGACCTGCTCCTGCGCGCCGACCCACGCTTCGAATTCGCGGACGCCGCGC
>DATGDG010000451.1:0-1654 GCA_035311025.1 Casimicrobiaceae bacterium | reverse complement strand
CGCGTGTGGCGGGTCGGCGAGCC
This sequence comes from Casimicrobiaceae bacterium, assembly GCA_035311025.1. Classification (GTDB taxonomy): domain Bacteria; phylum Pseudomonadota; class Gammaproteobacteria; order Burkholderiales; family Casimicrobiaceae; genus VBCG01. The sequence goes on along the minus strand of DATGDG010000451.1, from coordinate 1,631 downwards.
GTTCGAGGCCATGGCGGCGCGCCTCCTGCCGCGCGTGCGCCCGCAGCGCCCGGGCGAGGCGACGCTGCTCCATGCGCTGCGCGTGACGCGCACCCGCCGCAGCGAATACGATCACCTGATGCTCGGCCTCCACGACGCCGCCAAGGCGGATCTCGGGTATCAGAAGACGAGCCCTCAGGAGGAGGCGCGGTTCGCGCCGGGCACGACGTGGATCTGCTTTTCCGACCAGGTGATGCACGCTGCGGCGTCGGGGCAGTACATGCTCGAGCAGACCACGCACCTGCCGCTCGATGCCCTCTACGAGCCGCGGTCCTCGCCGCTGGCGATCCTCGAGCGGATCAGCGGCCATCCGCTGGTCGCAGCCTAGATGCCGATCGAGAACGACACCCTGTTGCGCGCGCTGCGGCGCGAACCCGTCGATCACGTGCCGGTGTGGCTGATGCGCCAGGCCGGGCGCTACCTGCCCGAGTACGCCGCGCTGCGCGCGCGCGCGGGCAGCTTCATGACGCTGGCGACGACGCCGTCGCTCGCGACCGAAGTGACGCTGCAGCCCCTCGCCCGCTTTCCGCTCGATGCGGCGATCCTGTTCTCGGACATCCTGACGGTCCCCGACGCGATGGGGCTGGGCCTCTCGTTCGCCGAGGGCGAGGGTCCGAGGTTCGAGCGCGCGATTGCCGACGAGGCGTCGATCGCCGCGCTCGAGTCGCCGGATCTCGCGAGACTGTCGTACGTCTTCGACGCGGTCGCGCAGATCAAGCGGGCGCTGGCCGGGCGCGTGCCCCTGATCGGTTTCGCCGGCAGTCCGTTCACGCTCGCCTGCTACATGATCGAGGGCGGATCGAGCGACGACTTCGCGACGGTTCGGAAGATGGCGTTCGCGCGCCCGGACCTGCTCGATCGCATCGTCGCCGTCAACACGCGAGCAGTCGCGGGCTATCTGCGCGAACAGCTGCGCGCAGGTGCCGACGCGCTGATGCTGTTCGACACCTGGGGCGGCCTGCTGTCCGAAGGCGCGTATCGCCGCTTCTCTCTGGAGCCGATGTGCGCGGTGCTGCGCGAAATGCCTGTCGCGGCTCCGACCATCCTGTTCACCAAGGGACGGACCGGATCGCTCGCCTCGATCGCCGGATCGGGGGCGAGCTGCATGGGGCTCGACTGGACGGCCGACCTTCGCGATGCGCGCCGGCGTCACGGTGCGAGGGTCGCGATACAGGGGAATCTCGATCCGCTGGCCCTGCTGACCGACCCGCGAACGATCGAGGCAGCGGTGGCGGACCTGCTGCGCGCGGCCGGACCGGAGCCGGGTTACGTGTTCAACCTGGGACACGGCATCGTTCCGGCGACGCCTCCCGACAACGTCGCGGCGCTGGTGGCTGCCGTGCATCAACACTCGCGCAAATCCTTGCGGGGCGCGGGTCCGGGCGCCGCTCCGTAGGGGAAACGGGCGCGAAGCCGCGCCAAGCCTGGGATTCGCGGGGATTGACAAATGACGTCAACCTGGTGTTCGCCCCGGCACTTATGCACAAAGAAGGCGCCTTTGTCCTACAGTCGGCGATGTGACGAATTTTGCATGAAGCGCGAGCGCTAAGCCGATGAAAACATGGCATATATTTGGAGCCGTCGCAGTAATG
>DATGDG010000450.1:0-2946 GCA_035311025.1 Casimicrobiaceae bacterium | reverse complement strand
CAGGAGCGGTAATAGAACCCCATCTTGTCCTGGCGGGCGAACCAGGCGCGGCTGCGAAGTTTCGTTTCGCTCATGGCGTTGTCTCCATCGCGGGTTCAGCGGCCCGACGCGCAGCGCCGGCGCCCCGATGCTAGCGGGCGCGCCTGCGCCGCGGTGCCGCGGCGCGCGGAACCCCCGCCGGCGCGTCGGCCGCGGCGTTGCGGCGGCGCCGATTCCCCGGCGGCGGCGTGGCGGCACCGGTGCCGCGCGGGTGCCGGCCCTCCGCCGCCGATTCGACACGCGCGTTGCCGCGGGGCGGCCGTCCTGGCGTCGCGGGCCGGCCCCCTGCTGCCTGCCTGCCCTGCGGCTTCGCCGATTTCCCCGGCCTGGCGGGCCGCTTCGCGGGCGCTGCGGCGACCGGTGGCTCCTCCTCGCGCTTGCGCCAGAGGATCAGCAGCTTGCCCAGATGCTGCACCGGAGCGCAGGACAGCTGGTCGCAGATCCGGCCGAGCAGGGCTTCGCGCTCCGGTCGTTCGCCGCTGAACACCCGCAACTTGACGAGTTCGTGCGCGGTGAGCGCGACGTCGATCTCGTGGAGCACCGACGGCGTCAATCCGTGCTGGCCGATCGCGACGACCGGGTGCAGGTGATGGGCACGCGCGCGCAATTCGCGCCGCAGCGCGGAGGTCAGGGTTTCCATCACCGGATTCTAACGTCCCCGGTCGCGCGCGCGTCGGCGCCGGGGCCGAAGTCGGGCGATGCTACGATTCCCCGCATGCCGGATCGCATTCGCGGGCCGCTGGCCGTCCCGCCTCCCGAACTGCGCGAGCCGCGCCGGTGAGCGGACCCCTCAACCCGTCGCGCAAGAAACACCGGTTCGGCAAGGCGTGGATGCACGAGCACGTCAACGACCCGTACGTGCGCGAGGCGCAGCGGCGCGGCTACCGGTCTCGCGCCGCATTCAAGCTGCAGGAACTGGCAGAACGCGACCGGCTGCTCCGGCCCGGGATGACCGTCGTCGACCTCGGTGCCGCGCCCGGAAGCTGGCTGCAGGTTCTCCGGGAGCGTCTCGGCCCCGGGGGCCGCATCGTCGCGATCGACCTGCTGCCGATGACGCCGGTCGCCGGGGTCGAGCTGATCCAGGGCGATTTCGCCTCGGACGAGGGAATCGCCGCGATCGAGCAGAAGCTCGCCGGCGCCCCGGTCGATCTTGTCCTTTCCGACATGTCCCCCAACCTTTCGGGCATCGAGTCCGCCGACCAGGCAAGGAGTGTCCATCTCGCGGAGCTTGCGCTGGAGTTCGCGTCCACCCATCTGCAGCCGGGAGGCGATCTGGTGGTCAAGGTGTTCCAGGGTGCGGGCCTCGCCGAATACAAGCGGGAGGTCGAGCGCCATTTCACCAAGGTCTACCTGCGAAAGCCGAAGGCATCCCGGGACCGCAGTCGCGAGCATTATGTGGTGGCCAAAGGCCGGCGGCAGGCGGCATGACCGTCGCTTCCGGGAGACAGCGGCACAAGTAGGGGCAATTTCCGTCAAATTGGCACGATTGCTGCCTCGCTCGCCGTGCCGGGGTATGGAATCGACGTTAAAATGACGGGCAGGAAAGTACAGGGCAGTCCAAAGGGCAGTTCGGGTCGCGCCGATGCGCGGCAGGTGCCGGTCACCGTTCCGGCCGGAAGGAGCTTGGTTTGAACAACCTCTTGAAGAATATCGGCGTCTGGCTGGTGATCGGGCTGGTCGTCCTGACCGTCGTCAAACAGTTCGACTCGCACCAGGCCGCGAAGGACACGGTCGCGTACTCGGAATTCATGCAGTCGGCGCGCGACGGGCGCGTCGAATCGGCGAGCGTCGATGGCCGCACGATCAAGTGGGAGTCGACCGACAAGAAGCGCTTCGTCACCTACAGCCCCGGCGACATCTGGATGGTCGGCGACCTGATCAAGGACGGCGTCAAGGTCGAGGCCAAGCCCGAGGAGGAGCAGAGCTTCCTCGCCCAGATCTTCATCTCGTGGTTCCCGATGCTGCTCCTGATCGGCGTGTGGATCTTCTTCATGCGCCAGATGCAGGGCGGCGGCCGCGGCGGCGCGTTCAGCTTCGGCAAGAGCAAGGCGCGGATGCTCGACGAGGCGAACAACACGATCACCTTCGCCGACGTCGCGGGCTGCGACGAGGCCAAGGAGGAGGTCGCCGAGCTGGTCGAGTTCCTGCGCGATCCTTCCAAGTTCCAGAAGCTCGGCGGGCGCATTCCGCGCGGCGTGCTGATGGTCGGCTCGCCCGGCACCGGCAAGACCCTGCTCGCCAAGGCGATCGCCGGCGAGGCGAAGGTCCCGTTCTTCTCGATCTCCGGGTCCGACTTCGTCGAGATGTTCGTCGGCGTGGGCGCGGCGCGCGTGCGCGACATGTTCGAGCAGGCGAAGAAGAACGCGCCCTGCATCGTGTTCATCGACGAAATCGACGCGGTCGGCCGCCAGCGCGGCGCGGGGCTCGGCGGCGGCAACGACGAGCGCGAGCAGACCTTGAACCAGCTCCTCGTGGAGATGGACGGCTTCGAGGGCAACTCGGGCGTGATCGTCATCGCGGCGACCAACCGGCCCGACGTGCTCGATCCGGCGCTGATGCGTCCGGGCCGCTTCGACCGCCAGGTCGTGGTGCCGCTGCCCGACATCCGCGGCCGCGAGCAGATCCTGCTCGTCCACATGCGCAAGGTGCCGATGGCGACCGACGTGCGCGCGGAGATCATCGCCCGCGGCACGCCCGGGTTCTCGGGCGCCGACCTCGCCAACCTCGTCAACGAAGCCGCCCTCTTCGCGGCGCGCCGCAACAAGCGGCTCGTCGACATGGACGACTTCGAGATGGCGAAGGACAAGATCATCATGGGCGCCGAGCGCCGCTCGATCGTGATGCCCGAGGAGGAGCGGCGCAACACCGCGTATCACGAGTCGGGCCACGCGCTGGTCGCGCGCCTGC
>DATGDG010000449.1:0-5862 GCA_035311025.1 Casimicrobiaceae bacterium | reverse complement strand
CCACAGGATTTGTGGACAACCCGTCTCGCCGGCCGCAACCCGGTCCTCGCAAATCGTTGCCTGGCGCGGCAATCCGGGCGGTCGGCGGTGGTCACTGGGAGGCACGGCAATGGCAGCGGGTACCCCTACCGGTTAGAATGCACGACGAACCACTGTTGTTCATGAACAAACGATGACGGGTATTGCGCCGCCGCACGTTGGAAAGTCCGCCTCGCCTGACGGCGGGGCAAAAACCGTCGCGCCCGGGGCACGCGGAATGGAGGCGCCCGCCAATGCACCCGCCGCCAATTTCCTGCGCACGATCATCGCCGAGGACAACCGCACCGCGAAGTACGGCGGCGCGGTGGTCACCCGCTTCCCGCCCGAACCCAACGGCTATCTGCATTACGGCCACGCGAAGTCGATCATCCTCAATTTCGGGCTTGCCGCCGAAAACGGCGGGCGCTGCCACCTGCGCTTCGACGACACGAATCCGCTCAAGGAAGACGTCGAGTACGAGGACTCGATCGCAGATTCGGTGCGCTGGCTGGGCTACGACTGGGGCAGTCACCGCTACCACGCTTCCGACTACTACGACGCGCTCTACGAGTTCGCGGAATGGTTCGTCGGGCAGGGGCTGGCCTACGTCGACAGCCAGACGGCCGATGAGGTGCGCGCGACGCGGGGCACGCTGACCCAGCCGGGAATTGCCGGGCCCTATCGCGACCGCAGCTTCGCGGAGAACCTCGACCTGCTGCGCCGAATGCGCGCCGGCGAGTTTCCCGACGGTGCGCACGTGCTTCGCCTGAAGATCGACATGGCGAGTCCCAACCTGAACTTGCGCGACCCGCCGATCTACCGGATCCGCCACGCGAGTCACCATCGCACCGGCGACAGGTGGTGCATCTACCCGCTCTACGACTACACGCATTGCATTTCGGATGCGCTCGAGCGCGTCACGCATTCGATCTGCACGCTGGAATTCCAGGATCACCGGCCGCTCTACGACTGGATCATCGCGAAGCTCGCCGACGGCGGGCGCCTCGAGCGGCCGCTGCCGCGGCAATACGAGTTCGCGCGGCTCAACCTGACCTACGTCGTGCTGTCGAAGCGCAAGCTGATCGAACTCGTCCGCGACCGCCACGTCGACGGCTGGGACGATCCCCGGATGCCGACGCTGGTGGCGGCTCGTCGCCGCGGCTACACGCCCGAGGGCTTCCAACTGTTCGCCGAGCGCATCGGCGTCGCCAAGTCGGATTCGTGGATCGACATGGGCGTCCTGGAGGACGCGATGCGCGACGACCTCAATGCGCGCGCGGTGCGGCGGCTGGCGGTGCTCGATCCGATCCGTCTCGTCATCGACAACTATCCGGAAGGCCAGAGCGAGGACTGCTTCGCCCCCAACCATCCGCAGCGTCCCGAGCTCGGCAGGCGCGCGGTGCCGCTGGCGCGCGAACTGTGGATCGAGCGCGAGGACTTCCAGGAAAACCCGCCCAAAGGCTATTTCCGCCTCGCGCCCGGCGCCGAGGTGCGCCTGCGCTATGCGTACATCGTCCGCTGCACCGGTTTCGAGAAGGACGCCGCCGGCAACGTGACCATCGTCCACTGCAGCTACGATCCGGCGACGCGCAGCGGAACGCCGGGCGCCGATCAGCGCAAGGTGAAAGGCAACATCCACTGGCTGTCGGCGGCGCATGCGCAACCCGCCGAAGTGCGCCTGTACGACCGCCTGTTCCAGGTGCCTTTCCCGGGCGCGCGCAATCCGACGGGCGCGCGCGATGCGGTGCTGGCCGATGCCGGGCCTGCAACTGCGCACGCGGCGGTCGTCGCGGGCGAGGACGACGAAGGGTCGGGTGATGAGGAACGCAACTACCTCGATGACCTCAATCCGGCCTCCAAGAACGTCATCCGCGCCTACGTCGAACCTGCGCTCGCGGCAGCCCGGCCCGACGAGCATTTCCAGTTCGAGCGCCACGGCTATTTCGTGAGCGACCTCGTCGACCACCGTGCCGGGCAACCGGTGTTCAACCGGACGGTGACGCTCAAGGACTCCTGGTCCAGGCCGCGCTAGACCCGGGCGCATCGATTTTCGGGCCCGATCGTCCGCACCGCTCCGGGGTTCCCCTGCGACGCTTGAGATCCCGTCTCCCCGCGCTAATATGGGGAAGGTCGTCTTGCCGGGACACGCCATGAAACGCATCTTCCTTTTTCTCGTCACCAACCTCGCGGTCGTCCTCGTCCTGTCGGTCGTGCTGAAAGTGCTCGGCCTCGACCAGGCACTCGCCGGTCAGGGGCTCCAGTACGGCCAACTCCTGATCTATTCGGCGGTGGTGGGCTTCGTCGGCGCGTTCGTGTCGCTGCTGATGTCCAAGCCGATGGCCAAGTGGTCGACCGGCGCGCATGTCATCGAGACACCGGCCAACGATGCCGAGGCCTGGCTCGTCGAGACCGTGCGCAAGCTCGCGACGGCCGCCGGCGTGACCATGCCCGAGGTTGCGGTCTACGAGGGCGCGCCCAACGCGTTCGCGACCGGGGCGTTCAAGAACTCGGCGCTGGTCGCGGTATCGACCGGCCTGCTGCAGTCGATGAACAAGGAGGAGGTCGAGGCGGTGCTGGGCCACGAGATGTCGCATGTGGCGAACGGCGACATGGTGACCCTGACGCTGATCCAGGGCGTGGTCAACACCTTCGTCGTGTTCCTGTCGCGCATCGTCGGCTCGATCGTCGACCGTGCCGTGTTCCGCAACGACGAGCGCAGCACGGGGGTCGGCTACTTCATCACGGTGATGGCCTGCCAGATCGTGTTCGGTGTGCTGGCGAGCGTGATCGTTGCCTATTTCTCGCGCCTGCGCGAGTTCCGCGCCGATGCCGGCAGCGCACGTCTGCTGGGTTCGCCGCAGCCGATGATCCACGCGCTTGCGCGCCTGGGCGGCATCGAGCCCGGACAGTTGCCGCAGACGCTGCAGGCCTCCGGCATCACGGGGGGTGGTGGAATGATGGCCCTGTTCGCGTCGCACCCGCCGATCGAGGCGCGCATCGCGGCGCTGCAGGGTCGGGCGCCCGGCGCGCAGTAGCACCCGGGCACGGCTGGGACCGCGTCGCAGCGGAACGAAAGGGGTCTACACATGCGCTACAAGATCGAGGTGGAGGACGAGACGGGCATCTGGAGCGATGTCCGCAACGACGATGGCAAGCTCCTCACGTTCGACGACGAGTCCGCCGCGCGCGCAGCGCTCGCCGAGCGCTTCCCGATCCTCGTGCAGATGGAGAAATACGCGGGTGGCAAGCGCACGCGGGTGATCCGGATCATCGAGGACGACGAGGACTGACCCCCGAGCGCGAAAGACCGGACCGGAAAGCAAAACGGCCGGTTGGCGCTGTGCGTCGCGCGAACCGGCCGTCGTCGCGCGGCGGTGCCGCGCGGCAAGTGCTGCCTGTTACTTCAGGTGATTCGAGACGAGCTTGGTCATCTCGAACATCGACACCTTGTTCTTGCCGCCGAACACCGCCTTGAGCTTCTCGTCGGCGTTGATCAGGCGCTTGTTCACGGCGTCCTGAAGCTTGTTCTTCTTGATGTAGTCCCAGATCTTCTTCGTCACTTCGGTGCGCGGCATCGGCATCGCGCCGACGACAGCGGCGAGCACCGCAGACGGGGTCATCGCCTTCATGAACGCAGCATTGGGCTTGCGCTTGGCGGCGGTCTTCTTCGCTGCCGGCTTCTTGGCAGCGGTCTTCTTCGCTGCGGGCTTCTTCGCCGCAGTCTTCTTCGCTGCGGGCTTCTTCGCAGCCGTCTTCTTCGCGGCGGGCTTCTTCGCAGCAGTCTTCTTCGCAGCTTTCTTGGCTGTAGCCATGACTCTCCTTCCTGTCGGTTATACGGGCGGGCAACGCCTGAGCGTCCTGAAGCGGGGCCCTCCTGTCGAGGCACAACGCTCCATCGGCGGCGACTATACCGCATTTTCCCTGCTAGGGAATGGGCTTCATGGGGAAATTGCGCCCCGGGGCGGACGCTGTTGCATCGATGCGCGACATGCATTCCGGTGCGATCGGGGCAGGCAGCCCCGGGCGCGGTTGCCCGGGCAGCGCGGAGTAGAATCGAGGCTTCACCCGCCTCCCGCATGCCGAGCCCCCTGACCGATCCCGCCCAGCTGCGCGTCGACTACAAGCGCGCGGCGCTGGACGAGCGTGGCGTCGATCCCGATCCGTTCCGGCAGTTCGCCCGCTGGTTCGACGAAGCCGTCGCCGCCGGGGTTCCCGAGCCCAATGCGATGACGGTTGCCAGCGTGGATGCCGCCGGCCGCCCGGCCGCGCGCATCCTGCTCCTCAAAGGCGTCGACGATCGGGGTTTCGTGTTCTATACGAACTTCGCCAGCCGCAAGGGCCGCGAACTCGTCCCCGGCGGGTACGCGGCGCTCCTGTTCTTCTGGGTAGAGCTCGAGCGCCAGGTGCGCGTCGAGGGGGTGGTCGAGCGCGTCAGCGCTGCGGAATCCGATGCCTATTTCGCGATGCGCCCACGCGCCTCGCAGCTCGGCGCCTGGGCGTCGCCGCAGAGCACGGTGATTGCCGATCGCGCCTGGCTCGAAGCGCAGTATGCGGCTTGCGAGGCGCGTTACCCAGGCGAGATTCCGCGGCCCCAGCACTGGGGTGGGCTCCGCGCGATCCCCGATCGCTTCGAGTTCTGGCAGGGCCGCCCGTCGCGACTGCACGACCGGCTCGAGTGGCTGCGCAGCGGCGAGGGGTGGACGATCAGGCGCCTTGCACCATGATGGCGCGCCTGCGCGCCCGCATCTCGACCGTGGGTGTGCTGATCGCGATGGGCGTCGCGCCCGTCCGGGCCGCGACGGGGTGCCAGCCCCTCACCGCCTCGCCTTCAGCCGCTGGCTCCAGGCCGTGCGGAACTTGGCGACCTTGGGCGCGACGACGTGAGCGCAATAGGGCTGGCTGCCGTTGCGTTCGAAATAGTCCTGATGGTAGGTCTCGGCCGGATAGAACGCCGCCGGTCCGGCAATCTCCGTCACCACGGGATCGCGCCACAGCCCCTGCGCCGTCAGCTCGGCGATGACGGCCTGCACGTCGCGTCGCTGCGTCTCGTCCTCGCAGAAGATCACCGACCGGTACTGGGTGCCGACGTCGTTGCCCTGCCGGTTGAGCGTCGTCGGGTCGTGGATCGTGAAGAACACCTGCAGCAGGTCACGAAATGAAATCGCCGTAGGGTCGAAGCGCAGGCGTACGACCTCGGCGTGGCCGGTGTCGCCGCCGCACACCTGTTCGTAGGTCGGGTTGGCGAGCTTCCCTCCGGCATAGCCGGACTCCACCGTGGCAACGCCGGCGAGCTCGCGGAACACCGCGTCGAGGCACCAGAAGCATCCGCCGCCGAGAATGGCGGTCGCGAGCGTGGGTTCGTGGGTCATGATGTCATCTTTCGTCGCCGATCGCGCAAAGCTTACGCCATCGCGGCCGGATCGATCTGCGATAATCGGCGCGCTTCGATCCACGCCGCGCGCGGCCACCGCCATGCTGCGGCGCTGCGCCGTCATTGCGCTTGACTGCCAATCCAATCAGTTTCCTCGTTCGCGTCGCGGCCCGCATGCGCGACATCGCCCTCGCGCGCACCGCCGCCAGCCTGTCGTTCACGACGCTGCTGGCGATCGTGCCGCTCGCCACGGTCACCGTCGCGTTCGTCGCGCATTTCCCGATATTCGAGGACTGGCTGAAGTCGCTCGAGCAGTTCATGCTCCGCCACCTGCTGCCGTTCGCCGCGGCCGCCGAGGTGCGCATGCGCGTCACCGAATTCGCCGAGCAGGCCGCGCGGCTCACCGGAGTCTCGATCGCGGCGATCGTCGTGAGCGCGGGGCTCGCGATTGGAACCGTCGAGCGCGAGATCAA
>DATGDG010000448.1:0-5849 GCA_035311025.1 Casimicrobiaceae bacterium | reverse complement strand
GAGCTCCCGGAACAGCAGCTTCGGATTGACGTTGGCGACCACGCGCCGCGCACGAATCGTCTCGCCGCCCGCAAGCTCAATGCCCGCGGCGCGCCCCTCTTCGACGATCACCCGCGCCACCGGACTTCGGGTCCGGATCGTCACGCCGCGTACCGCGCATTCCTTCGCCATCGCCTGCGTGATCGCGCCCATGCCGCCCAACGCGTGGCCCCACTGCCCCCGCTCGCCGTTGACTTCGCCGAACACGTGGTGGAGCAGCACGTACGCCGAGCCCGGCGCATAGGGGCTCTGGAAATTGCCGACGACGGCATCGAAGCCGAACGCCGCCTTGATCGGATCCGACTCGAACCACCGATCGAGGATTTCGCCGGCGCTCTTGGTGAAGAGGTCGAGCACATCCCGCTGACCCGCACGGTCGAGCACGCGGAACGGCTTCGACGCTTTCCAGGCGTCGACGGCCAGTGCCAGGCGCCCCGCGCGCCCGGCCCCGGGGTTCGGCGGGGTCACGTGCAGCAGGTCGCGCAGCACGTCGGCCACGCGCGCCAGCATCGCGTAATAGCGCGGGAGCCTCGCCGCGTCCTTCGGCGAGAACTTCGCGACCTCGACCTGCGTCGCCTCGAGGCCTCCGCCGACCTTCAGGCTGCGATCACCGGGCAGTGGAAGGAAGTTGGACACGGGCCGCTTGACGATCGACAGGCCGTGCGCCGCGAGATTCAGCTCCGCGATCACCTGCGGGGCGAGCAGGCTGACCGTGTAGCTCGCCGTCGAATTGCGGAACCCGGGGTGGAATTCCTCGGTGACGGCGGCGCCGCCGACCACGTCGCGACGCTCGACCACGCAGACCGACTGCCCGGCGCCCGCGAGGTAGGCGGCGCATGCGAGGCCGTTGTGGCCGGCGCCGATGACGACGGCGTCGAAGGTTCGCGCGTTCATGGCCTTGCCGGCGGGCTCATCGGGCGAACGGCCGCTCCGCTGGCGCTCCCGCGCGTGGCGCTACCCGCCGAGACCGGCGGCGACGTTCGAGAATCCGGCGTCGACGTAGGTCACTTCGCCGGTGATCGCCGAGGACAGCGACGAAAAGTAGAATGCCGCCACGTTGCCGACCTCGTCGATCGTCACGTTGCGGCGCAAAGGCGCGGTCTGCTGGACGAACTGCAGGATCTTCGAGAAACCGCCGATCCCGGCAGCAGCCAGCGTCTTGATCGGGCCTGCCGAGATCGCATTGACGCGCGTGCCCTCGGGCCCGAGCGTCGCGGCGAGATAGCGCACGTTCGCCTCGAGGCTCGCCTTGGCGAGACCCATGACGTTGTAGTTGGCGACCGCGCGCACAGCGCCGAGGTAGGTGAGCGTCAGCAGCGACGCATTGCGCCCCGCGAGCAGCGGCCGCGCGCCCTTCGCCAGCGCCGCGAAGCTGTAGCTGGAGACGTCGTGCGCGGTCGCGAAAGCGCCGCGCGACAGCCCTTCGAGATAATCGCCGGCGAGCGCCTCGCGCGGCGCGAAGGCGATCGAATGCAGGATGCCGTCGAGGCCGCCCCACTCCGCGCCCAGGCGGTCGAACAGCGCCGCGATCTGCTCGTCGGAGGAGACGTCGCAGGGCAGCACCGGGCACGGGCCGAATTCGGCGGCGACCTTGACCACGCGATCCCTGAGTTCCTCGTTGACGTAGGTGAAAGCGAGGGTCGCCCCTTCGCGGTGGCAGGCCCTGGCGACGCCGTAGGCGATCGACCGGTTCGAAAGGACGCCCGTGATCAACAGGCGGCGATCTGCGAGGAATCCCATGAGGTCGCGCTCCGGTCTCGTGTCGTGTCAGAACTCGAGCGTTCGGGCGGGCTCGAAGACGCCGCAGGCGATGCGCTCGTTGCGCACGTCAGGGCGTGCGTCCGTGACCATGCGTCCTGCGTAGATGACGACGCTGCGCCCCGCCACGCCGTTCACGCCGGTGGCGCGCAGACCCGCGACCTGCACCGATGCCTGCGCGCTGCCGTTCTCGCCGGCAGTGAGCGTCGGCAGGAGGTCGACCGCCTTGCGCTTCGAAGCAGGCGGCGCCCATGCCGGTCCGGCGGAGAATCCGTTCGGCGATGTGCAGTTCGGGGTCTGCTGGATTGCGACCCGGAACTCGCCGATCGGGAGGTTGAACGCCGCAACGGTGACCATCGCGCCGTCGCCGCGGTCGACCACGCGCACCTTGCCGGTCACGGCGGAGCCGCCGATGGCGCGCAATGCCGCCACCTGCCCGAGGCTCGCCGCCGATGCGGCAGCGGACGGGGGCGAATCCGGCGCCGGGCGCGGCTCCTTCGACGTCGCGCATCCGGCGATGGCGAGCGCCGCGACCAACGCAGCACCGGTGAAGCGCGCGCGGCGCAATGGCGCTGCAACGGGCCCGCCACGCGAATTCGGGCTCATCGCCCGCGATCGACGCTGCGATCGGCGTCGTGATCGTTCGAACCGATTCTCGAATTCATGCATTGCGTCGGACCTCGCCCGTTCCAGACCGCGATGATACGGGATAGCCGCGAAGCGCCTCGCTCGCCCCGGCCCGGACGCGACGCGGCGCTGCGTGTCCGGAACCGGGCCGGGCAGCCGCGCGGCGTACAATGCAGACGCTTTCAAATGCCTTCCCGAGCCGCCGCGCAACCGGCGGCATTTTGTTTGGCCCAGCACGCATCGAAGCCATGCCACTGCCGATGATGCCCGAAGAAATCGTGTCCGAGCTCGACAAGCACATCGTCGGGCAGGACGCCGCCAAGCGCGCCGTCGCCATCGCGCTGCGCAACCGCTGGCGGCGCCAGCAGGTTGCCGAGCCGCTGCGCCAGGAAATCACGCCCAAGAACATCCTGCTGATCGGCCCGACCGGCGTGGGCAAGACCGAGATCGCCCGTCGCCTCGCGCGGCTCGCCGACGCGCCGTTCGTCAAGGTCGAGGCGACCAAGTTCACCGAGGTCGGCTACGTCGGCCGCGACGTCGACACCATCGTGCGCGACCTGGTCGAGGTCGCGGTGAAGCAGACGCGCGAGGCCGAGACCCGCGTCGTTCGCGATCGCGCGGCCGATGCCGCGGAGGAGCGCATCCTGGACGTGCTGCTGCCTCCGGCGCGCGAAGTCAACTTCCACGACATGCGCCCCGCCGACTCCTCGACGCGCCAGAAATTCCGCAAGATGCTGCGCGAAGGGGCTCTCGACGACAAGGAGGTCGAGATCGAGGTCGCCGCCGCGATGCCGCAGATGGACATCATGGCGCCGCCCGGAATGGAGGACCTGACCGCGCAGATCCAGGGCATGTTCCAGCAGATGGGCGGCGGCCGCCGCAAGGTCAGGAAGATGAAGGTGTCCGAGGCGCTGCGAGCGCTGACCGACGAGGAGGCCGCGAAGCTGATCAACGACGACGAGGTCAAGCAGCGCGCCGTCGCGGCGGCCGAGCAGAACGGCATCGTGTTCATCGACGAGATCGACAAGATCGCCACCCGCAGCGAGGGGCAGGGCGCCGACGTGTCCCGGCAGGGCGTGCAGCGCGACCTGCTGCCGCTGGTCGAGGGAACGACGGTGGCGACCAAGTACGGCATGATCCGGACTGATCACATCCTGTTCATCGCATCGGGCGCGTTCCACCTGTCGAAGCCCTCCGACCTCATCCCGGAGCTGCAGGGCCGGCTGCCGATCCGCGTCGAGCTCAACTCGCTGACGGTCGAGGATTTCGAGCGCATCCTGACCGCGACCGATGCCTGCCTGACCCGGCAGTACGAGGCGCTGCTCGGCACCGAGCAGGTGCATCTCGAGTTCTCTCCCGACGGCATCCGCCGCCTCGCCCAGATCGCCCATGCCGTCAACGAGCGGCAGGAGAACATCGGCGCGCGGCGCCTGTACACGGTGATGGAACGCCTGCTGGAGGAGATCTCGTTCCAGGCGTCTCGGCACACCGGCGAGACGATCGTCATCGATGCGGCCTACGTCGACGGCAAGCTCGCCGGGATCGCCGGCGACGACAACCTGGCGCAATACATCCTCTAATTGCTCGCGCGCATTCTCGGCATCATCCTGCCGGTCTTCTCGATCATCGCCTTCGGCTGGGCATACGCATGGCGGGTCAAACCCGACATGTCGATGGTCAACCGGATCAGCATGAACGTGCTGGCGCCCGCGCTCGTGTTCTCGGCGCTGGCCAGCAAGGATTTCGACGTCGGCGCGAACAAGATGCTGCTGGTCGGCAGCATCGGCGTCGTCCTCGGCTCGGGATTGCTCGCGTGGCCGTTCGCGAAGCTGCTCGACACCAGCACGCGGACCTTCGTGCCGCCGATGATGTTCAACAACTGCGGCAACATGGGCCTGCCGCTCGCCGTGCTCGCCTATGGCACCGCGGGCTTCTCGCCGATGGTCGCGCTGTTCACGATCTCCAACCTGCTGCAATTCACCGTCGGCGCCTGGATCATCGATCACCACGCCCGCTTCGGGAACCTGTTGCGCAACCCGATGGTGATCTCGACGGTGCTGGGCTTCGCTTTCGCGATCGTCCATCCGCCGATGCCAGAGTGGCTGTCGGTGGCGATCAAGCTGGTCGGCGATGCGCTGATCCCGATGATGCTGCTGTCGCTGGGCGTTCGCCTGTACGAAGCGAATCTCGCCGACTGGCACCTGGGCCTGGTCGGCGGGATCGTCTGCCCGCTCACCGGCATCGCGATCGCCGCGCTGCTCGCCCCGCTGCTCGGCCTCACCCGGACGCAGCAGGGCCTGCTGCTCATCTTCGGCAGCCTGCCGCCGGCGGTGCTGAACTTCATGGTCGCCGAGCAGTTCGGGCAGGAGCCCGCGAAAGTCGCGTCGATCGTGCTGATCGGCAACCTGCTCGCGGTCGTCTTCGTGCCGCTCGGCCTCACGTTCGCGCTGCGCTAGAACGACCGGGCGAAAACCCGGAACGGAGAACCCGGGACGCACCCCGGTTTCCACCGGCCTGCCGGGCGCCGGCCTACAACGCCGCGAGCGCGTCGAGGACAGTCTGCTTGCGCAGGATCTCGGGCAGGAGCTGCGGAGCGTGGCCTTTCCGGTACAGCACGTACGCAGGTACGCCGCTGCGGCCCAGCGCGGCCAGGCTGCGCGTGATCTCCGGGTCGCGGCGAGTCCAGTCGGCGCGCAGCAGCACGATGCCGAGGCGCCGGAACTCGTCGCGCACCTCCGCGCTGTGCAGGACGAAGCGCTCGTTCACCTGGCAGGTGACGCACCAGGCCGCCGTGTAATCGACGAACACGGTCCGCCCTTGCTCGGTGAGCTGGGCGACGCGCGCCTCCGAGTACGGCTGCCAGGCGCCGTCGACGGACGCCGCCCCGGTGTCCGCCGTGGAGATCGCGCGATCGACCGGCGCCGCGGCGCCCGTCCCCGCGACGAGCGGCCAGGCGATGACGACGGTGGCCACGATGCCTGCGACCGCGACCACGCTCCACGCCCGCGCCGCGCCACCGCGATAGCTGCGCCATGACCACAGCGTGAAGGCCACGGCGACGAGCGTCGCGCCGGCGCGCAGCACCGCATCGTTGTCGACCTGCGCCCCCAGCACCCAGACCAGCCAGACGACCGTCGCGTAGAGCGGGAAGGCGAGCAGCTGCTTCAACCGGACCATCCACGGCCCCGGGCGCGGCAGCACCCGGCGCCACGCAGGGAACCAGGCCAGCGCGAGGTAGGGCAGTGCCATGCCGAGGCCAAGCGCGACGAAGATCCCGAAGGTCTCGACCGCAGGCGCAGCCAGCGCGTAGCCGAGCGCTGCGCCCATGAACGGCGCCGTGCACGGCGAGGCGATGACCACTGCGAGCACGCCCGACCCGAACGAATCGACCTGCCGGTTCGAATGCGACCAGCTCGCCAGCCCCG
>DATGDG010000447.1:0-3088 GCA_035311025.1 Casimicrobiaceae bacterium | reverse complement strand
CATTTCCAGATCAGGCCCCAGGCCGCAGCCTGTTCCGCCGGGATCCGGTCGCCCAGCATCGCGAGGCCCATCGCGCGCGCGCTCCCGGCGAGCCGCGGCAGGAAATACGTTCCCCCGGAATCCGGCACGAGCCCGATCCTGCAGAACGCCTGGATGAAACTCGCCGACCTGCAGGCGACGACCAGGTCGCAGGCGAGTGCGAGGTTCGCGCCTGCGCCGGCCGCGACGCCGTTCACCGCGCAGACCACCGGCAGCGGCAGGTTGCGAAGCGCAAGCACCAGCGGCCGATAATTGCGCTCGATCGACTCCCCGAGATCGACCGGCGCCGTGCCCGGCGCGACCGCCCGGTCGGCGAGGTCCTGGCCGGCGCAGAAGCCGCGTCCGCTGCCGGTCAGCAGCAGCGCGCGAATGCCTGTGTCGTCAGCGACGCGCGCGAGGGCGTCGCGCAGTTCGGCGTGCATCTGCGCGGTGAAGCTGTTGAGCCGGTCGGGGCGGTTCAGCGTGATGCGGGCGATGGCCCCGTCGGTCTCGAACCGGATCTGTTCGTGGTTCATGCGTGTGCGCGGTGCTGGACGACGCGGAAGCGGTTCGCGACGTACGCGGCATCGGTCAGCGCCGCGTTGGCCGCCGGATTCGCCCCGGTGCCGTGGAAATCGGAGAACGCCGCGGACTGGTTGACGAACACGCCACCGGTCAGGTTGATCGACAGTGCGACGCCGACATCCTCGGCGACCTCGATCGTGCGTTCGATCACGTCGTCGCGCATCGAATAGACCGACATCGTGAGCGCGCCGTGGCCGACGACGGCGTCGCGGGCGATCGCGAGGCTCTCATCGGTGCTGTCGGTGGCAATGATGAACGCAATCGGCCCGAACCACTCGTTGAGATACGTCGCGCGGTCCGCCCTGGACAGCCTGACGATCAATGGCGTTCGGACGGTCGCCTCGGGGAACTGCGGGTGCGCGATCGCGCGGGTGTCGAGCGCGATCGTCCCCAGCGAGCGGGCCGCCTCGAGCCTGCGCAGCACCCCATCGTTCTGCACGGCCCCCAGCAGCTCGACCGCGCGACCGGGATCCTCGAGCAGGCGGTTGACCGCATCCGCGAGGCCCCTGGCCACGTCGTCGAAGCCGAGATGACCCTCGGGGGTGTCGATGCCGTCCTTCGGGACGTAGATGTTCTGCGGCGCCGTGCACATCTGGCCGGTGTAGAGGGCGAGCGAGAAGGCGAGGTTGCGCAGCATGCCCTTCAGGTCCGGCGTCGAGTCGATGATCACCTGATTGACGCCGGCCTTTTCCGTATAGACCTGTGCCTGCCGCGCGTGTTCTTCGAGCCAGCGGCCGTTCGCCGTGCTTCCGGTGAAATCGATGATCTTGATCTCCGGACGCAGCGCGAGGGTCTGCGCCGTGGCATCGCCCGCCTCGTGCGCGACCAGCGTGACGACGTTGGGATCGAATCCGGCCTCGGCCAGCACCTCGCGGGCGATGCGCACGGTGATCGCCAGCGGCAGCGTGGCGGCCGGGTGCGGCTTGACGACGACGGCGTTGCCCGTCGCGAGGCTCGCAAACAGCCCGGGGTAGCCGTTCCAGGTCGGGAACGTGCTGCATCCGATCACCAGTGCGACGCCGCGGGGGACGATGCGGAAGTGCTTGTCCATCCGCAGCGGCTCGTTCTTGCCCTGCGGCTTCTCCCACATCGCATGCTTCGGGACCCTGCGCATCTGGTCCCACGCGTAGGCAACCGCCTCGAGTCCCCGGTCCTGGGCGTGCGGCCCGCCCGCCTGGAACGCCATCACGAACGCCTGCCCGGTCGTGTGCATGATCGCGTTCGCAAGCTCGAAGCTCGCCTTGTTGATCCGCGACAGGATTTCTAGGCTGACGCCGACCCAGGCTTCCGGTCCCGCCTTGCGCCAGGTGGCCTGCGCCGCCTCGACCGCGGCCAGCAGCCCGTCGAGATCGGGCTTGGGATACGTGATTCCCAGGCGCATGCCGTAAGGCGAGCGCTCGCCGCCGACCTCGCCGATGGTCGCCGGCTGCGTCAGCGGGAAGCGCTTGCCGAGCATCGCGTCGAACGCGGCCTTCCCTTTCTCGGGCGCGCCTTCACCGTAGACCTTGGGGCTCGGCGACTCCGGAAACGGCGACCAGTAGCCGCGCTGCGCGATCGCCTCCACCGCCTTCTCGAGCGTTTCGCGGTGACGATCGAAGAATGGATGGGACACCTGATTCACCTTCAATGCATTCGATCAACCAACTCTAGCACGGGTGGCGGCCGCGGCGGCACCGCCGCGGACGGGGCCGGCGCGGTCGACCCGCCCGTTCAGCCGGTGCCCGTCTGGTCAAAGTCGACCGTCACCCGGTCGGTCACCGGATAGCTCTGGCAGGCGAGGATGAATCCCCGCGCGACCTCGTAGTCCTCGAGCGCGAAATTGACGTCCATGTCGACTTCGCCATCGACCAGCCTGCAGCGGCAGGTCGAGCAGACGCCACCCTTGCACGAGAACGGCAGCTCCACGCCGTTGCGCAGCCCGGCGTCGATGATGGTCTCCCGGCCCTTGTCGACCAGGAAGCTGCGCCGCGAGCCGTCGATGACGACGCTGACCTCGCATTGGGCCCGGGTCGCCTTCGGCAGCGGCCGCGGCACGTGGACGTGCTTGGGAATGCTCGCGGCGAAGCGCTCGATGCGGATCCGCGAGGCCGGGAACGCGCGTGCGGCCAGCGCCTCCCGGACCGCATCCATCATGCCTTCGGGGCCGCAGACGAACACGCAGTCGACGTCGTCGAGCGGCGCGAAGGTCGAGAACAGCGCATCCGCTTTCGCCCGGTCGATGCGACCGTTCAGGAGCTCGATGTCCTGCGGCTCGCGGGAAAGCACGTGGATCAGCTGGAAGCGATCCATATGGCGGTCCTTGAGCGCCGCCAGCTCTTCGCGGAACATCACGGTGGATGACGCGCGGTTGCCGTAGACCAGCGTGAAGCGCGTTTTCGGCTCGGACGCCAGCGCCGTCCCGATGATCGAGACCAGCGGCGTGATGCCGCTGCCGGCGGCGAACGCCAGGTGGTGCCGCGCCCGGTCCGGCTCGGCCGCAACGCCG
>DATGDG010000446.1:0-4073 GCA_035311025.1 Casimicrobiaceae bacterium | reverse complement strand
GCCCGACGCAGGCGTGATCGCGACCAGCCCGGCGACCGCACCCGACGCGATGCCCAGCACCGAGGGCTTGCCCTTGGCCATCCACTCGGCGAACATCCACGCGAGCGCTGCAGCGGCGGTGGCGAACTGGGTCACGAACATCGCCATGCCCGCGCGGCCGTTCGAGGCGACTGCCGACCCGGCGTTGAACCCGAACCAGCCAACCCACAGCAGCGATGCGCCGATCAGCGTCAGCACGAGGTTGTGCGGCGGCATCGCTTCCTTGCCGTAACCCACGCGCTTGCCCAGGACCAGCGCCGCGACCAGACCCGCGATACCGGCGTTGATGTGGACTACGGTGCCGCCGGCGAAGTCGAGCACGCCCTTCCCCGCCCAGTAGCCCGTCGGCTCCCACATCATGTGCGCGATCGGCGAGTAGATCAGCACCGACCAGAGTCCCATGAACCAGAGCATCGCGGAGAACTTCATCCGGTCGGCGAACGCGCCGCAGATCAGCGCCGGCGTGATGATCGCGAAGGTCATCTGGAACATCACGTACACGGACTCGGGGATCGTGGTGCCGAGATGCGAAACGGTGAGCTTGCCCGCCTCGTTCTGGAACAGCATGCCTTCCAGGAAGAACCGGTCGAAGCCGCCGATGATCGGCCCGCCGGGGGTGAACGCGACGCTGTAGCCGACGACGACCCACAGCACGGTGACGAGGCAGGTGATCGCGAAGCTCTGCATCAGCGTGGCGAGGACGTTCTTCTTCCTCACCATGCCGCCGTAGAACAGCGCGAGACCCGGGATCGTCATCATCAGCACCAGCGCCGTCGACGTCAGCATCCACGCCGTGTCGCCGCTGCTGATCTTGTCGGCTGTGACCAGCACCGGTGCCGTCGGCGCAGGTGGCGCTGCGGCGGGTGCGGCGGCCGGAGCGGCCGCGGCGGGTGCCGCTGCAGGCGCGGCTGCGGGTGCGGCCGCTGGCGCCGCCGCGGGAGTCGCCGAGGTGTCGGCGGGCTTGTCCTGCGCGAATGCGGGCGCGGCAATGCCGAATGCACCGAGCAGCGCGAGGACCATCATCATCTTTTTCATCGGTGGCTCCCTTACAGCGCGCCCGCGCCGGTCTCGCCGGTGCGGATGCGGACGACTTGCAGAAGGTCGAAAACGAAGATCTTGCCGTCGCCGATCTTGCCGGTCCTGGCGGCCTTCTCGATCGCCTCGATCGCGCGATCCAGCAGATCGTCGTTGAGCGCGGCTTCGATCTTCACCTTGGGCAGGAAATCGACGACGTACTCGGCACCGCGGTACAGCTCGGTGTGTCCTTTCTGCCTGCCGAAGCCCTTGACTTCGCTGACGGTGATTCCCTGAACGCCGATCTCCGACAGGGCCTCGCGGACCTCGTCGAGCTTGAACGGCTTGATGATTGCGGTAACCAGTTTCATGACTCGTCCCCCGTGGTGGGCTTGGATTTCAGATGCGTCCTGGTGCGATATGCCGTTGCGCCGATCAGAACGTCCTCTGGATGAACACCGTTCCCGTCGCCTTGCCGATGTTGCGCCCGGCAAGCGTGTAGCCTGCATCCTTCGCGTTCGTGTCGGTGTAATTGGCGCCGACGCTCCAGTTGTTCTCGGAGTACGTCAGGCCGAGCTTCCAGTCGGTGTAGTTGAGGTTGTCGCCGTTGTTGATGCCGTCGGTCTGGCCCTTGTATTCCTGGCGGCCGACGTGAGCGTTGAGCGTCAGCGTGTCGGTCAGCGGGTAGTTCGCCGACAGGTCGAGGTACCAGCTGTTGTGCGAATCAGGCACGCCGAACAGGTTGCTCACCGCGTGCGAGTACTTGAGCGACGCCCATTTCCACGAGCCCGCGACGTAGAGCTCGGTCGAGTCGGGCTTGGTGACCCCGTCGACGTAACTGCCGGGGTAGTAGTAGTACAGCGCACCGACGTCGATGCCCCAGTCCGGCGTGAACGAGTAGCGGTAGCCTCCGTACAGATCCCACTCGAGGCTTGCGCCGTGGTTGACGACGCCGGCATCGTGCAGCCAGCTGATGTTCGATCCCCACGTTCCGGCGTAGAAACCGCTGGTCGTCGTCAGGTCGAAACCGCCCTGGAACGCGGGCTTCTGGTCGGTCTGCGTGAGCCCGCGGAACACGTACTGGCTGTAGATGCCGAAGTTGGTCGCGATCGTGTAGGGCGGCGGTGGTGCCTTGGCGTCGGGAGGTGTGGTTTGTGCCAAGGCCGGTGTGGCGGTCACGCTGATGGCCGCCAGCGCGACGGCGCCGGTGGCAAAATGCAGCTTCCTCAATTTCATGGCGTAGGGCCCTCTGGGTGAAAAAGACGTCCGTTCGGCTTGCTCTTTGCATTTCGCGTGCCGGGCCAAAAAATGCGTTGTGCTTCAAAGGGTTGAAGTCGAATTTCGACGCCGGTCCCGATCGCGGCGCATGACGTTCGCACCATTCCGGAGCGCCATCGAGGCACGATGCACGGATGTGGCGCGCCCGGGTGCCGCCAACGTGCCGGAGCAGGGCTCGGCCTGCGCGCGGGCGCCCGCAAGCGGGTGCCCGCGACGCCTCACAATGACTGCAGGAGACTGTCGATGCGCAATTCCGCGACACTGGACGATCTCGCCGCCCGTATCGGGCGGGCGATCGAGGCTTCGCCCGCCAGGGACATCGAGAAGAACATCAAGGCGCTGCTGCAAAGCGGACTCGGCCGCCTCGAACTGGTGACGCGGCGCGAGTTCGACGATCAGGTGGAGGTCCTGCGCCGGACGCGCGAGAAGGTCGAGCGCCTCGAGACCCGCGTTGCGGAGCTCGAGGCGCGCCTGGGCGCGGCGGACCCTACGGGCTGACGCCGTTCGGGCAGGCGGGGGCCGCGCGCCCCATCCCGGCACCGGGCGCCGATTTCAGCAACAAGGAGAAGATGCGATGAAGCTCTACCATCACCCGGTGTCGACGACCAGCCGCGGCGTCG
This sequence comes from Casimicrobiaceae bacterium, assembly GCA_035311025.1. GTDB lineage: Bacteria > Pseudomonadota > Gammaproteobacteria > Burkholderiales > Casimicrobiaceae > VBCG01. The sequence goes on along the minus strand of DATGDG010000446.1, from coordinate 1,122 downwards.
TGCTGTTCGCCGCCGACAGCGGCATCGACCTCGAATACGAGGTCGTCGACCTGCTCACCGGAGCGCAGTACAAGCCCGAATACGCCGCGATCAATCCCAGCTGCCAGGTGCCGGTGCTCGAGGACGACGGATTCAGCTTGACCGAGAGCTCGGCGATCCTCAAGTACCTGGCCGACAAGACGGGTTCGGCGGCCTACCCCGCCGACCTCCGCCAGCGGGCTCGAGTCAACGAGCGGATGGACTGGCTCAACACCGGCTTCTACCGCGATTTCGGTTACGGCTTCGTCTATCCGCAGATCTTCCCGTTCATGCGCCGCGCCGACGACAAGGTCCAGCAGGCAACGGTCGAGTGGGGGCGGGACAAGTCCCGACGCTGGCTCGAGATTCTCGACCGGCACCTGATCGGTACCGGCAACGCCTACCTGTGCGGCAACGACGTCACGCTCGCCGACTACCTCGGTGCGCCGATGGCGGCGCTGGGCGACGCCATCCGCTGCGACTTCGCGGCCTATCCGAACGTGCATCGGTGGATGAACACGATGAAGTCGCGACCGAACTGGGCGAAGGTCAACGAGGCGTACTACAAGTACGTGGTCGAGCCGGGGAAAGACCAGCGTTTCGAAACCGTCTGACCCGGCCGGGGTGGCCGCGGTCGGCGACTCGTCCGCCGGCTGCCAGCGGGGCGCAGCAGCGTGAGCCCGCGGACCTCGGGGGCGCCCGTGTGGCGCGCTGCGCGGTCGTCCGGATGGCCGAGTGCAAACGTGGCAGGGCGCCGACTAGAGTCGCGCTGCCGGGCCGCGTTGCGATGTCCCGCACGACTGTGCCCTCGGTCCGGACCGATTCCACGAACAGGGTCCCGATTTGGCGGTCGCGATCGTTCACAGCCGGGGGTTGTCCGGGGTCGTTGCGCCGCGCGTAAGCGTCGAGGTGCATCTCGCTGGCGGGCTGCCCGGGGTGAACATCGTGGGGCTTGCCGAGACCGAGGTGCGCGAGGCGCGCGATCGGGTGCGCGCGGCGCTCCAGAACGCGCAGTTCGAGTTTCCCGCGCGCAAGGTCACGGTCAGCCTTGCCCCCGCAGACCTGCCCAAGGAGTCGGGACGCTTCGATCTGCCGATCGCGCTC
>DATGDG010000445.1:0-3848 GCA_035311025.1 Casimicrobiaceae bacterium | reverse complement strand
CCAGCTGCACTCGGTCAACCTGCACATGCCCACCGGCAATCCGCCGCCGCCGCTGGTGCTGCCCGACGTCGTCAACCTCGACATCGACGACGCCGGCAAGAGCTACTGGAACGGGGATGTCGTGCCGGACCGTGCCGCACTCGAGGACAAGATCAAGGCGGCGGCAGCCGAAACCGAGCAGCCCGAGATCCACCTGCGGCCCAACAAGCTCGCCAAGTATGCGGTCGTCGCCGAGGTGATGGCGCTGTCGCAGCGGCTGGGCCTGACCAAGATCGGCATCGTGGGCAGCGAGCAGTTCATCAACGAGCCCTGACGCGAACGCACCCGCCCAAAAGGCGGAATACGGAGTCGCCACGCAATGGATTTCGCAAGACAACAGCGAGACCCGACCCGGCACTTGGTCGGCATCAGCGTCGTCATCCTCGTGCACGTGCTGGTGATCTGGGCGCTGCTGACCGGTCTTGGCACCCGCGTCGTCCAGGTGATCAAGAAGCCGCTCGAGGCGACGATCGTCAAGGAGATCAAGCTGCCTCCGCCGCCTCCTCCGCCGCCGCCGCCTCCACCGAAGAGGATCGTCGAGCCGCCCAAGGTGGTCGAGCAGCCCTACGTTCCTCCGCCCGAGATCCAGGTGCCGACGCCGCCGCCCGCGCAGCCGGTGATCGCCGCCCCGGTGACTACACCCCCGCCCGCACCGGTCGTGATCGCGCCGCCAGCGCCTCCGGCGCCGCCGCCGAAGCCCGCGATCCGGCAGGGAGTGTCCTGCAGCAAGCGCGACTCGCCGCCGTTCCCGCGCGACGCGATCCGGAGGGAGATCCGCAAGGGCAAGGTGGTCGCGATCCTGACCATCGACGGCAAGGGCAATGTCACCGACATCGACATCACGTCGTCGCAGCCGCCGCGCGTGTTCGATCGCACGGTCCGCGACACCCTGTCCGGCTGGAAATGCTCCGGCGAGGGCACGCCTTACAAGGCGTCGGTCGAGATCAACTTCACGCTGAAAGACGAGTGATCTGCGGCCGCGCTGCGGCCGCCCCGCCAGCAAGAAAAACCGGCACGCGCCGCGCTTTCCACGAGCGGAAAACGCGGCGCGTCCCGGTTTTTGCGTCCGGTCTCTGCCTTTGCGCTATGCACGGCGCCAGGTGACCCACGCCGTCGTCCACATCCCGGCGCCGGCGAATGCCAGCAGCAGCGCGACGTCGGACAGCGCGAACGGCCGGGTCGACACCAGCCTGAATGCTTCACGTGCCACGTCGACCGTGGTGCCCGGAAGCGTGATGGCGAAGCCGACCGCCGCCGCGGTCCACAGCGCGGCCAGCGCAGGCTTGCGCCATGGCACGGGTCGGACCGGCGCGGGCAGCGCCGACATCACGCGCGCGGTGAAACCCTCGTCCAGCAGGTAGGCATCCGCGTGGTCCATCGAGCGTTGGGCGAGCGCGCGGTCCAGCCAGTCGCCCGGCGTGACGCCCTGGTCGCTACCGTCGACGTTCACGGATCCGTTCATGCCTCGTGTCCTCGTTCTTCGGGTGCCCAGGCCGCCATCGCGGTCCTGAGCTTCTGTTTGGCGCGGTAGATGTGCGTCTTCACGGTTCCCACCGGCATCCCGAGAACGTAAGCCGCTTCCTCGTGCGACAGGTCGTTGTCATAGCACTGGACAATCGCGGCGCGCTCAGGTTCTGACAATACACGCATCGCCCGCTCGAGGTCGAGCTTCAGCGACGCCGATCGGGTGTGATCCGCCGTCGCTTCGGCAGGATCTTCCGGCGGATCGGGGTCGTGGTCGGCCACGAGGCCATCGCGGTCGCCGAGCAATTCCTCGCGGCGCTTGCGCGCCTGGGCGAGCCAGCAATTGGTTGCAATCCGGTAGAGCCAGGTCGAAAACCGCGCCTCCTGCCTGAATGCCTTCAGGTTCCGCCAGGCGAGCACGAACGTCTCCTGCGCGAGGTCGTCGGCCAGCGCATGGTTGCCGCCGGTCAGCTTGCGCAGGCACGCGCGCACCGCCGATTGATGTCGCCGCACCAGCTCGGCGAACGCGTGCCGGTCGTCCGCGACGACGCAACGCGCGATCAGTTGCGCGTCGGTGACTGCGGCAGTGGCACCTGCTGCCATCGCTCAGTGCGCGGACCCGTGTTGCGCACCGCCTCGCGCCGGACGTGCGGATGGGCGGCGCGGTCCCAAGGGAGTCCCGGATTCCAGGCGGCATTCGACGTCGTTGCGGGGCGCTCCGGCCGCGCTCACGCGCTTCCCGGCGGAGGCGGCGGCACATTGCGGCGCAGCTCCGGGGCCTTGTCCTCGAAGAACCACAGCACGCAGTAGCCGATCCCGAGGAACAGGAGGACAAGGCCGACGCTGTTGGGCGAGCCGTCGTCGAGCATCGAGAAGGCGGACAGGCCGAGGCCGACCGCGGTCAGGATGACCCCCTTGCGCAGGTCCGACCACGCCGTGCGGCGACGGAGCAGGCGCGCCTGATCGTAGAGCGGGGCATTGCCGCCGGCCGGCGGCGCAATTCCGGCACCGGCATTGGCCATTGCGTCGAGCGATGCCGCCGGCGAGGGGCCCGCCGCCAACGCATCCATCGCCGCGGCAGGCGTGAGGACGCCTTTTTCCGCGAGCTTCAGCATCGTCTCGTTGTGCATGCGCGTCTTCCGGATCTTGTACCAGAGCAGCAGGGCGATGATCAGCAGTGGCACGAGGAACACGACGGTCACGATCAGGAAGACGAACAGGGCGGTTCCGGGCGCGTCGCGCGCGAACTGCTCGAAGGAGTCGTAATCCCGGTCGGTGCCGAGTCCCCGGACGCGGATGTGGTTCTTGCCCGTCAGCACGCCGATCGACACGTCGACATCGGACTTGTCGTTGGCGCCGGCGCCCCCGGTACCCGGGCCGAGACCCTTGGGTGCGTCCTTGCCGGGCGCGGCCGAGGCGGGTTCGGCGGACGAATTTCCGGGCGCCGGCGCTGCCGCTTGCATCGTCCCGGCCGGGTCCGCGCCGGCCTGGGCGACGACGATGTGCCCGTCGATCGCGGCGGCACGGACGACGTGGGCATGCGGCAGCAGCCAGGACGCAAGTCCCAGGCCGAACGCGGCCCCCAGCACCAGGCGGCGGATCCCTGCGGCGGGCGGAGTGACGGATCGACGGTGCATGAAGACTCCCTCGGATCACATGCCGGTTGGATGCAGCGATCCCGTCGGACGGATTCAGCGTCTGCAGCGCGAACCGGCAGGAACCATCGGGCCCCGCGGAGGGCCGAATCCAGCGAACCCCCATGCTATTATCGCCGGCGATTTCCAATTCCCGGCGAATGCGCCACTGCTCGATCCTTTCGATGTCCGCCACTCCTTCCACGCACCCGATCTGCGGGGAGCGCCGGATGCAAGCCGGTTCGCATTGCGCCTGATGATGCTGCGCTGCAGTACAGGGTTCCGCGCAGTCCTGATCGTCGTCTTCCTGCTGTTCGCCGGCGCCGCATGGGCGCAGGATTCCGACACCGTCACCCTCAATTTCGTCAACGCCGACATCGACGCCGTCGTGAAGGCGGTCGGCGAGATCACCGGGCGCAACTTCCTGGTCGATCCCCGCGTCAAGGGGACCGTCAACATCGTCTCCGCCCATCCGGTGCCGAAGTCGCTCGTCTACCCGACGCTGCTCTCGGCGCTGCGCATGCAGGGTTTAGCGGCGGTCGAGTCCGAGGGCGTGGTCAAGATCGTCCCCGAAGCCGATGCCAAGACGCAGGCCGGACCGGTGCAGCGCAACGTGGTCGCCGCGACGGGCGACCGCATCGTCACCCAGGTCATCGCGCTGCGCCATGAATCCGCGGCGCAGATGGTGACCGTCCTGCGTCCGCTGATCTC
>DATGDG010000444.1:0-6922 GCA_035311025.1 Casimicrobiaceae bacterium | reverse complement strand
GTCGGTCGGATGGAGGGCGGCGAGTTGCCGCTGCAGGCCTCGCTTGCCGCGTACAAGCGCGGTGCCGAGCTGCTCGCCTATTGCCAGGCGGCGCTCAAGGACGCCCAGCAGCAGGTCCAGGTCCTCGAGAAAGGCGTGCTGCAGCCACTGCGTGCCGACGAGGCCGACAATGCGTAACGACCTCCCGTTCGCCGTCTGGTCGCGGGAGCGCCAGCAGCGGATCGAGGGCGTGCTGGAGGCGGTGTTGCCGCCGCTCGACGCGCCGGCGGCGCGGCTTGCGGCGGCGATGCGCCACGCCGTGCTCGGCGGGGGCAAGCGGTTGCGGCCACTGCTCGCATACGCGGCCTCCGAGCTCGTCGGAGCAGATCCCGGCCGCGTCGACTCGCGCGCGGCCGCGGTCGAGCTGATTCACGCCTATTCGCTGGTGCACGACGACCTGCCGTGCATGGATGACGACACGCTGCGCCGGGGCAAGCCGACCTGCCACGTCGCGTTCGGCGAGGCGACTGCATTGCTTGCCGGCGATGCCCTGCAGTCGCTCGCCTTCGCCGTCCTCGCCGCCGACCCCGGACCCATGGGCGCCGAAGCCTGTCGCGCCCTCGCCGACGCTGCGGGCAGTGCAGGCATGGCCGGCGGACAGCAACTCGACCTCGACGCGACCGGCGCGATGCTCACCCTGGCGTCGCTCGAGCGGCTGCATCGGATGAAGACCGGCGCGCTGATCGGCGCGGCCATCCGGCTCGGCGCGCTTTGCGGCCGGCCGCTCGAGGCGGCCGAGGCATCGGCGCTCGACGCCTATGCGCACGCCGCCGGGCTCGCGTTCCAGGTCGTCGACGACGTGCTCGACGCCGAAGGGTCGGACGCCAGCCTCGGCAAGACCGCCGGCAAGGACGCGGTCCAGAACAAGGCGACGTTCGTCACCCTCACCGGGCTCGCCGAAGCCAAGCGTCGCGCGATGGCGTTGCGCGAGGAAGCGCGTGCGGCACTGCTGCCGTTCGGCGGCGCCGCGATGCGCCTCGCCGAACTCGCCGACTGGATCGTGCTGCGATCGAGATGAGACTTTCAGAGCACTATCCGCTGCTCGCGACGATCGACTCGCCGGCCGATCTGCGCGGTCTCGACCGGGCGCAGCTGCCGCAGCTGGTGCGCGAGCTGCGCGCGTTCCTGCTGCAATCCGTCGCACAGACCGGCGGTCACCTGTCGTCCAATCTCGGCACCGTCGAGCTGACGGTCGCGCTGCACTATGTCTTCGACACGCCGCGCGACCGCATCGTGTGGGACGTCGGACACCAGACCTACGCCCACAAGATCCTGACCGGACGGCGCGAGCAGATGGACAGGCTGCGCCAGTGGGGCGGCCCCGCGGGCTTTCCTCGGCGTGACGAAAGCGAGTACGACACCTTCGGGACCGCGCATTCGTCGACGTCGATTTCCGCCGCGCTGGGCATGGCGGCGGCGGCCCGGCTGAGCGGGGTTTCGCGCCACGTCGTCGCGGTGATCGGCGACGGCGCGATGAGCGCGGGCATGGCTTTCGAGGCGCTGAACAACGCCGAGAGCGCCGACCTGCTGGTGATCCTGAACGACAACGACATGTCGATCTCGGAGCCGGTCGGGGCGATCAACCAGTACCTCGCGAAGGTGCTGGCCTCGCGCTTCTACAACACGGTTCGCAGCGGCGGCAAGGAAGTGCTGTCCAAGCTGCCGCCGGTGCGCGAGCTCGCCAAGCGCGCCGAGGAGCACGTCAAGGGCATGGTGCTGCCGGGGACGCTGTTCGAGGAATTCGGCTTCAACTACATCGGCCCGATCGACGGTCACGACATCGATCTCTTGACCCGGACGCTCGCGAACGTCCGCAAGCTCGGGGGCCCGCAGTTTCTGCACGTGGTCACGCGCAAGGGTTACGGGTATGCGCGCGCCGAGGAGGATCCGATCCTCTATCACGGCGTGTCGAAGTTCGATCCGGCGATCGGCATCGTCCCCAAATCCGGTGCCACGCCGACGTACACGAAGGTCTTCGGCGACTGGCTCTGCGACATGGCCCGCGCCGACCGGCGTCTGGTCGGCATCACCCCGGCCATGCGCGAGGGCTCGGGGCTGGTCGAGTTCTCGCAGCGGTTCCCGGAGCGCTATTTCGACGTCGGCATCGCCGAGCAGCACGCGGTGACGTTCGCGGCGGGCCTCGCCTGCGAAGGCATGAAGCCGGTGGTCGCGATCTACTCGACGTTCCTGCAGCGCGCCTACGACCAGCTGATCCACGATGTCGTGCTGCAGAATCTTCCGGTGGTGTTCGCGATCGACCGCGCCGGCATCGTCGGCGCCGACGGTCCGACGCACATCGGCGCCTTCGACCTGACCTACCTGCGCTGCCTGCCGAACACGACGGTGATGGCGCCCGCCGACGAGAACGAATGCCGTCGGCTGCTGACCACCGCGTTCAGAATGGACACGCCCGCCGCCGTGCGCTATCCGCGCGGCACGGGCCCCGGCGTGGCGGTCGACCCGACGCTCGTCGCGCTGCCGGTGGGCAAGGGCGAGCTGCGGCGCGAGGCGAAGCGGCGCAGTCATCGGATCGCGATCCTGGCCTTCGGCGCGGTGCTTCATCCGGCGCTCGCCGCGGCCGACGAACTGGACGCGAGCGTGGCGAACATGCGTTTCGTCAAGCCCCTCGACACCGATCTGTTGCGCGCGCTGGCCGACGCGCACGACGCGCTGGTGACGGTCGAGGAGAACGTCGTCGCCGGGGGTGCGGGCAGCGCCGTCGCCGAGTTTCTCGCCGGCGAGGGCCTGACCGTCCCGATCCTGCACCTTGGCCTGCCCGACAGCTTCATCGACCACGGCGACCCCGCCTTCCTGCTCTCCCACGTGGGCCTCGATGCCAGGGGCATCGCGGCGTCGATCCACGCGCGTTTCGGGCAGCGCAAGCCGGGCGCGTGGGCGAAGCCTGCCGCGTGACGGGCGGGCACCGTATGGCAAACTTGCACCCATGAACCGACCCGAGACTCCCGGCCGGCTGATGCCGATCCCCGACATCCAATCGAGCTCCGACGAGCGGCGCATCGCGATCGACCAGGTCGGAATCAAGGGCCTGCGCTATCCGCTTCCTTTCGCCGATGGCGACGGCATCGCGCACACGATCGTCGCGACCTGCAATGTCTACGTCGAGCTGCCCGAGGATCGCAAGGGCACGCACATGTCGCGGCTGGTCGCGCTGCTCGAGGAACGCGCGTCGCCCGGCGCCGCGCCGCTGACGGTCGCCGGCCTGCGCGCGTTCGCCGAGGATCTCGTCGAGCGCCTGGATGCGCCCGGTGGCCGCGTCGAGCTGGCCTTCCCGTATTTCGTGCGCAAGATCGCGCCGGTGTCCGGGGTCGCGAGCCTGCTCGACTACGACCTGCGCCTGACCGCCGAGATTTCCGGAGGGCGCTTCGCGTCGACGATCGGCGTGGCGGTGCCGGTGACGTCGCTCTGCCCGTGCTCGAAGGAGATCTCGGACTACGGCGCGCACAACCAGCGTTCGCTGGTCACGATCGTCGTGCAGCCGCGCGAACCGGTGGCGGTTGCCGAGCTTCTGCGCGTCGCCGAGGACGAGGCGTCGTCCGAGCTCTACGGCATCCTGAAGCGCGCCGACGAGAAATACGTCACCGAGCGCGCCTACGACAATCCGCGTTTCGTCGAGGACCTGGTCCGCGGCGTCGCGTTGCGTCTGGCGGCCGATTCGCGCATTGCCGCGTACACGGTCGAGGCCGAGAACTTCGAGTCGATCCACAATCATTCGGCCTACGCGCGCATCTCGCGCGGCTTCTAGGGCGACGGGAATGCCCGCTTCGGGTATTCGATGAGGCCGGTCGCCGTCTTCCGCTTTGCACCGTCCGAGGGTCCCGCGTACTTCGCGGACTGGCTGGACCGGCATGCACTGGACTGGCGCCTGATTCCCGTCGACGAGGGTGCCAGCGTGCCGGTCGACCCGCTCGAGTACTCGGGCATCGGCATGATGGGCGGGCCGATGAGCGTCACCGATCCGCTGCCGTGGATCGGGTCGCTGTCGGGGCTCCTGCGCAACGCGGTCGCGCAGCGGGTCCCGGTGATCGGCCACTGCCTCGGGGGCCAGCTGCTCGCGCAGGCGCTCGGGGCCCGTGTGCGGCGCAGCGCAACGCCGGAGATCGGCTGGACCGACGTCGACGTCACCGAGGCGACGTCGGGCCGCGAGTGGTTCGGAGGGCGCCGGCGCTTCACGGTGTTCCAGTGGCACTACGAGATTTTCGATCTTCCGCCTGGGGCGACGCGCGTGCTCACCAATGCCTTCAACCCCGACCAGGCTTACGTCGTCGACGACATCCACCTGGGCCTGCAGTGCCACGTCGAGATGACGCCCGCACTGGTCGAGAGCTGGTGCGACATCGCGGCGGCCGAGATCGCGGCGCCAACGCAGCCGTCGCTGCAGCCGCGCGGCGAGATCCTGCGCGACATGTCCGCTCGCATCGGCGCGCTGCAGGCGGTTGCCGACGACGTCTACGCGCGCTGGGCGCGGGCACTGCGGCGCTGAGATGAAGCGTCCCCCACGCTCGCTTGCGCTCGCTGCCCCCGGAGGGGGCGGTCAGCGGCTTCGGGCGGCCGCGCGCCGCTGACATGACCGCAATCCGCGCGCTGCCGGACCTGCTGATCAACCAGATCGCGGCGGGCGAGGTCGTCGAACGCCCGGCCGCGGCGCTGAAGGAGCTGCTCGAGAACGCGCTCGACGCGGGGGCGACGCAGATCGACGTCGACATCGCCGGCGGGGGCGTCAAGCGCATCCGCGTCGCCGACAACGGCGCCGGCATCGAGCGCGAGGACCTTCCGCTCGCCGTCGGCCGTCACGCGACCTCGAAGATCGCGACTGCCGCCGATCTCGAGGCGATCGCGACGCTGGGCTTTCGCGGCGAGGCGCTGGCGTCGATCGCGTCGGTGTCGAGGCTGTCGATCGCCTCGCGCGCGGCATCGAGGCCGCACGCGTGGCGAATCGAGGTCGAGGGCGGCACCGTCGGGCCGGTGGCGCCGGCCGCGCTTGCCGCGGGCACCACGGTGACGCTCGAGGATCTGTTCTTCAACACGCCCGCCCGCCGCAAGTTCCTGCGGACCGAGGCGACCGAAAAGGCGCATTGCGACGAGGCGTTTCGCCGGATCGCCCTTGCCCACTGCGAAGCCGGATTCACGCTGACGCACAACGGGCGCGCGACGCGACGCCTCCAGGCGGCCGGTCGGCGCGCCCGCGTCGAGGAGCTCCTGGGCGACGCCTTCGCCGTCCATGCGACGGCGGTCGATGCCGATGGCGGCGAGGTGCGCATTGCGGGTTTCGCGGTCCGTCCCGCCTATGCCGCGGACGGCGCACCGCTGCAGTACGTGTTCGTCAACGGCCGCTTCGTCCGCGACCGCGTGCTCGCGCACGCGCTGCGCGAGGCGTATCGCGACGTCCTGCACCATGACCGCCAGCCTGCCTATGCGCTGTGGCTGACCCTCGACCCGCGGCGCGTGGACGTCAACGTGCACCCGCAGAAGACCGAGGTGCGCTTTCGCGACTCCGGCGCGATCCACCAGTTCGTCCGGCACGCGATCGAGCGCGCGCTCGCCTCGACGGCTGCCGAGCAGCCCGCGGTGTCCGCCGCCGAGCGCCTCGGCCTGGCCGCTGCACGCCTGCCGCCGCGGGTGCCGGAGCCGGGGGCCGACGCGGCGGGCGGTTCAGGCGCCGCGGCAGGCATCCGGGATCGCGCCTGGCCGCAGCGCGGGTTGCCGTTTCGCGCCGGCGAACCGGCGGCGTTCTACCGACAGCTGTTCGGGGTGCGCGACGAGCCTGCGCCACGGCAGGGCATGGCAGCGGGCATCCCCGATGCGGGATCCTTCGCCGGCGCGCCGGTCGGCGGGTTCGGCATGGCGGCGCAGGACGAGGGGGAGGATCCGCATCCGCTGGGTTTCGCGCTTGCGCAACTGCACGGCATCTACGTGCTCGCGCAGAACCGCGCCGGGCTGGTCCTCGTCGACATGCACGCCGCGCACGAGCGCATCGTCTACGAAGGCCTCAAATCGGCCTTCGACGGCCGGGTCCCGGCGCAGCCGCTGCTCGTGCCGGCGGCATTTTCCGCCGATCCGCTCGAGATCGAGGCCGCCACCGAGTACGCGGACGCCCTCCAGGCGCTGGGTCTCGAGGTGTCGCCGATGGGCCCCGCGACGCTCGCGGTGAGAGCCATCCCGGCGCCCCTGCGGGACGCCGACGCGGTCGGGCTCGCCCGCGCGGTCCTGCACGACATCCGCGAGTTCGGCGGAACGCGGGCCCTCGATGCGCGTCGCGACGAACTGCTGTCGACGATGGCCTGCCACGGCGCGGTCCGCGCCAACCGCAGCCTGACGATCGCCGAGATGAATGCGCTGTTGCGGGACATGGAAGCAACCGAGCGCGCGGGGCAATGCAACCACGGGCGTCCGACGTGGTATCAGCTGTCCCTCGGCGACCTCGACCGGCTGTTCATGCGGGGACGCTAGCGTGTGGGGACGCCGCGGGTCGACGCAGGGCTGCGCGCGGGCGCGGGGGTGCGCGACGGGCGCCGGAAGGCGATCGTGATTCCGGCGGTGCTGCTGATGGGCCCGACCGCATCGGGCAAGTCGGCGCTGGCGCATGCGCTGGCGCTGCGTTTCGGCGGGGAGATCGTCACCGCCGACTCGGCCCAGGTCTACCGCGGCATGGACGTCGGCACGGCCAAGCCCGAGGCGGCCGCCCGCGCCGAGGTCCCGCATCACCTGCTCGACCTGATCGAGCCGACCGAGGCGTATTCGGCGGCGCGCTTCCACCGCGACGCAGTCGCGGCGATCGCGGGGATCCGGGCGCGCGCGCGCATTCCCATCGTCGCGGGCGGCACCATGCTGTATTTCAAGGCACTGACCGAGGGACTGAGCGCCC
>DATGDG010000443.1:0-8010 GCA_035311025.1 Casimicrobiaceae bacterium | reverse complement strand
CCGACGCGGCGAACGTGAGGACGATCGGTGGAAATGCGGGACCGGAATCGGCGGGCATCGTGGGCGCGGCGTTCGCTCGGACGGCCGCAGGGTCGGGGGGATTGCTACACTTATGGATTCTACTCCACGCGCCGCATCGGATTTTCACGCAATGAAAAAGTACATGTGCCTGATCTGCGGCTACATCTACGACGAAGCCGCGGGCGCCCCCGACGAGGGCATACCCCCCGGAACGCGATGGGAAGACGTCCCCCCCAACTGGACCTGTCCCGAATGCGGTGCCCGCAAGGAGGACTTCGAGATGATCGAGCTCTGACCACCATGCGCATCCTCCACACGATGCTTCGCGTCGGCGACCTGCAGCGGTCGATCGACTTCTACACCGACGTGCTGGGCATGCAGGTGCTCCGCACCACCGACCGCCCCGACCAGAAGTACACCCTCGCCTTCGTCGGCTATGGCGACGAGCGCTCGAACGCCGTGCTCGAGCTGACCTACAACTACGGCGTCGACCGCTACGACCTCGGCAGCGGCTATGGCCACATCGCGATCCAGGTCGACGACGCCAAGGCCGCCTGCGATGCAGTGCGCGCCAAGGGAGGAACGGTCTCCCGCGATGCCGGCCCGGTCAAGGGCGGGACGACCGTCATCGCGTTCGTGCAGGATCCCGACGGCTACAAGATCGAGCTGATCGAGCGGCGGCCCGGCTAGCCGTCTGCGCGCATCACGACGCGCCGTCGAGCAGCAGCTTGAGATCGTGCGCGTAGACCTCGGGGCCCTGGCCGTACGCAACGTAGAGCCGCAGGCGCCCGCTGGGGTCGAAGATGTAGGTGCCCGCCGAGTGGTCCATCGTGTAGCTGCCGGGGGTCGGGCCGGGCACCTTCTCGTAGAGGATCTTGAATTCCTTCGCCGTGCGGGCGGTCGCTGCGGCGTCCCCCCAGAGCCCGAGGAACCGCGGATCGAACGCGGGCACGTACTGCGCGAGCAGCGCCGGCGTGTCGCGCTCGGGATCGATGGTCACGAACAGCACCTGCACGCGGCCTGCATCGGGCCCGAGGCGCTTCATCGCCTGCGCGAGGGTTGCCAGCGTCGTCGGACAGACATCGGGGCACTGGGTGTAGCCGAAGAACAGCGCGACCGCCTTGCCCCGGAAATCGGCGAGGCGGCGCGTGACGCCGTTCGGGTCCTTGAGCGAGAAGTCGCGACCGAAGGTTGCGCCGGTGATGTCGCTCGCCTCGAATTTCGGCCCCGCGGGCGTGCAGGCGGCGAGCGCGACTGCCGCCAGCGCGGCGAGCGTGCGGCGGCGAACGAACGACGGGAGGGTCATGGGGGTGTGCTGCGCGACCGCCAGGGTGCCCCGGAGCGCCAAGGCCGGCTCGCGGCCCGGCGCGGGGATGCCGTTCAGAACAGGTTGCGCAGGTAGTGGTCGACCAGCAGCGCCGAGAACAGCACGGACAGATAGAGGATCGAGTAGCGGAACGTCGCGCGTGCCAGCGCGTCGCTGTACGAGCGGACGAGCCTCCAGGCGTACGCGATGAAGGTCGCGCCCAGCGCCGTCGCGGCGACCAGGTAGAAGGGCCCGCTCATCCCGACCGCATAGGGCAGCAGCGTCACCGCGGTGAGCGCGAACGTGTAGAGCAGGATCATCACCTGCGTGTAGCGCAGGCCGTGGGTCACCGGCAGCATCGGCAGTTGCGCATTCCGGTAATCCTCGCGGCGGTAGAGGGCGAGCGACCAGAAATGCGGCGGCGTCCAGACGAAGATGATCAGGAACAGCAGCAGCGCCTCGGCGGGGACGGTGCCGGTGACCGCGGCCCAGCCGAGAACGGGCGGCATCGCGCCGGAGGCTCCGCCGATGACGATGTTCTGCGGCGTCGCGGGCTTCAGCACCACCGTGTAGACGATCGCGTAGCCGACGAACGTCGCCAGCGTCAGCCACATCGTGAGGGGATTGACGAACTGGTAGAGGATCGCGAGCCCTGCCGCGCCGACCACGCCTGCGAACCCCAGCGTCTCCAGCGACGACAGCTGGCCCTGGGGCAGCGGCCGCCAGCGGGTGCGGCGCATCAGCTTGTCGATGTTCTGCTCGACCAGGCAGTTGACCGCGGCGGCGGCGCCTGCGACCAGAGCGATGCCGAGGGTGCCGAAGACGACGGCGCCGGCCGGCGGAATGCCCGGCACTGCCAGGAACATGCCGATGACCGCGGTGAACACGATCAGCAGCACGACGCGCGGCTTGGCCAGCGCGAAGAACTGGCGGGCGCGATTCTCGGTGTAGGCGAGTGTCGTCACGGGCGGGGGGCTGCAGGAAAGTCGGTCATTCTACCGCAGTGCGGCGTCGGGCACGCTGACGGCTGCACGGCGCGGTCAGCCGATCTGCGATGCGCGCAGCAGCTTCGACAGATCCTTGGCCAGCGCCTTGATGTCGGGGTTGGCCGGCCACGCCAGCACGAGGTTGCCCAGCGGATCCGCCAGGTACATGACTCCGAGCCCTCGCGGCAATGCGGCGAGAGCCGCGGGCGCGACACGGGCGACGGCGAGATCCGGATGCTCGGCGAGCAGTCCCGGCGGGGGTGTTGCGGCGTCGGTCAGCAGCCAGACGCGCTGCACCCTTTCGCGCTCTGCGTTCTGGATCGTGCGCGCCTGCCGTGATGCATAGAGCGCCTGCCGGCACACCGGGTCGCAGGCGCCGGGCGCGGCGAACAGCACGACCCACTTGCCGCGCAGGCCGGCGCTGTCGAACGGCGCGCCCGCCAGCGTGGTCCCGGTGAGGTGCGGCAGCGTCTGCGCCGGCAGCAACTCGCCGTAGTTGGTCCGCGCGGTCCGCGGCAGGAAGTAATAGGTGACGTAGGCGAGGATCATCGGTGCGACCGCGATCGCCGCGATCAGCAGGATCGTGCGGCGCGTCCGCGCGTCGGTGCCGCCGCGCGCCGCAGGTGAGCCTGCGCCGCTCATCGCCACAGCTTCGTCCGCAGCCACGGCCGCAGCGCGAACCAGAACCACAATCCCGCGGCCATCGTGGCAAACGTGTACCACTGCAGCATGTATCCGAGGTGCATCTCGATTCCGAAATCGGGGCGCGGCCACTCGCGCAGCAGTCCCTCTCCGCCGGGGCCCTCGATCGCTTCGACGACGATCGGCAGCACGGGAAGCCCGGTCGCGGCACCGTAGCGCTGCAGGTCGAGGTGCTCCCACACCGGGCCTTCGGGAACGTCGCCGTCGCCGAGCTCGAAATAGCGCGTCGGCGGTATGTCCACGCGTCCGCGCAGCGAGACGACGCCCGGAGGAGGCGGCACCGACGGCAGCACGGCGCGCGTCGGCCCGACGTCGACCCAGCCACGGTCGACGAGAACGACCCGTCCGTCGTCGAGCTTCATCGGCGTCACGACGTCGTAGCCGGCGCGCCCGTCGCGGATCTCGTTGTCGATCAGGATCTG
The DNA here is from genome assembly GCA_035311025.1 of Casimicrobiaceae bacterium. Classification (GTDB taxonomy): domain Bacteria; phylum Pseudomonadota; class Gammaproteobacteria; order Burkholderiales; family Casimicrobiaceae; genus VBCG01. Next base: position 4,573 of record DATGDG010000443.1, on the reverse strand, counting down.
GTGCGCCGCGTCGAAGGTGCCGGTGACGACGACGTGACGAAAGCGCCAGTCGCGCCAATCGGCGACGTCCGAGGGCAGCGGCACCGGGGCGGCCGCCGCGGCGGCGCTGATCTGCTCGCGCAGCGCTTCCTTCTGCAGCATGCGCCGGTGCTGCCAGTTGCCGGCGAGAACGAACAGCACGACAGCCGCGATCGTCGCCGCCGTCGGAATCCACGCCGGCTTGCTTCGCGCGACCGGTGCAGGATGTCCGGGCGTGCCGGTGTCTGCTGCGGGCTCGTGGGTGGACATCGCCCGGTGCTAAACTGCGCGCCTCGAAAAGGCCGCCATGAGAACCGTCGTCATCATCGCCCTGATTGCCATCGTCACCGCGCTGTTCGCGGCGCTGGTGTTCCTGTACCGCGACCGCGGGCGCGGCAACCGCGTGGTGACGGCGCTGGCGATCCGGGTGCTGCTCTCGATGGGGCTGATCGCCTTCCTTGTCCTGTCCTACCGGATGGGATGGATCAGCCCCGGCGGCTTGTAGCCCGGCGCCTTACAGCCAGTAGACGAGCACGAACAGCAGCAGCCAGACCACGTCGACGAAGTGCCAGTACCACGCGGCGGCCTCGAAGCCGAAATGGTGCTCGGCGTCGAAGTGCCCGCGGAATGCGCGAACCAGCATCACCGTCAGCATGATCGCGCCGATCGTCACGTGTGCGCCGTGGAACCCGGTGAGCATGAAGAACGTCGAGCCGTAGACGCCCGTCGACAGCTTGAGGTTCGCCTCGGTGTACGCGTGGTGGTACTCGTAGGCCTGGAAACCCAGGAACGTGAAGCCCAGCGCGATGGTGACGAACAGCCAGAACTTGAGCGCGCCACGGTGCCCCGACTTCAGCGCGTGGTGGGCCAGCGTCAGCGTGCCGCCCGAACTCACCAGGATGATCGTGTTGAGCAGCGGGATGCCGATCGCGCTCATCGGCGAGAACTGCTCCTTGAGGTAGGGACCCACCGTCGGCCACTGGGCGGCGTAGTTGGGCCACAGCAGCTGACCGGTCAGCGAGCTGCCGAGACCGGGGACCGAGATGTTGCGGATGTAGAACAGCGCGCCGAAGAAGGCCGCGAAGAACATGACCTCGCTGAAGATGAACCAGCTCATGCTCCAGCGGAACGACATGTCGACCTTCTTGTTGTACAGGCGGCCCTCGGACTCGCCGATCACCGTGCCGAACCAGCCGAACAGCATCACCAGCAGCACGCAGACGCCTGCCAGGACGACCCAGTGACCCGCTGCGTAGCCGTTGAACCAGAATGCCGCCCCGGTGCCCATCAGCAGCAGCGCCAGCGATCCGGTGATCGGCCAGTGCGAGGGCTGCGGTACGAAGTAATAGGGCTTGGCACCCTGCGAGACTGCGCTCATCGATCGCTCCTGATTGCGGACTGGGCTCTCCGGCCGACGGTCAGCGGCCGTGCATCAGCCGTTGCCATTGCCTTCGACCTCGAAGAATGTATACGAAAGGGTGATCGTCGACACTTCCTTCGGCAGCTTGGGATCGACGACGAACACGACCGGCATCTGCCGGGTCTCGCCCGGCGCGAGCGTCTGCCGCTTGAAGCAGAAGCAGTCGAGCTTGTGGAAATACTGCCCGGCGAACTGGGGCCCATAGCTCGGGATCGCCTGGCCGGTGACCGGGTGGTCGGAGTGGTTGACGACCTCGAACAGCACCTGCGTCACCGCCCCGGGGTGGACGTCGGTCGCCTGTTGCAGCGCCCGGAAAGTCCACGGCATCTTGCGCAGGTTGGTGTCGAACTCGATGCGCACGGAGCGGGTGGTGTCGACCTGGGTGTTGGCGACCGCGTCCGGCCGGTCGATGTCCCGCAGCCCGGTCGCCCTGCACAGCTCGTTGTAGAACGGAACCAGCGCGTAGCCGAAACCGAACATCGCGACCGCGATGACCGCGAGCTTCATCAGCAGTCGCCGGTTGCCCGGTGACCGGTGGTCCGCGTCGGCCGGACCGATGCCGCCCGCTCGGCGCGAAGGGGTGTTGCTGCCACTCATCGGCGCAGGTGCCGCCCGATCGAGACGCCGAGGTACAGAAGTACCGCGCCACCCACGACCGTGATCGACACGTCCGGGTCGTCGATGAGCCGGCTCGCGAAGAAGCCGAAGAAGAACAAAAGGACGATCGCAAGCAGGCCGAACCCCGTCCTGCGATTGGCGGCCCGGAGCTCCGCGCGCTCGTCCTGGTGCTGCCGCATGCTGTCGGCGTTCATGTCCGGGAGCCCCTGAAGTGCGGCGCGACGCCGCCGGTCGGCGACGCCGCGCAACGGATGGTGGTCACTTGACGGCCGGCGGGGTCTCGAACGAGTGGTAGGGCGCCGGCGACGGCAGCGTCCACTCGAGCGACGTGGCGCCGTCCCAGGGCTTGGCAGGTGCCGGCTTGCCGCCCCTGATGCACTTGAGCACCGTGTACAGGAACACCAGCTGCGACAGCCCGAACCCGAACGCGCCGATCGACGCGACCATGTTCCAGTCCGCGAACTGCTGCGGATAGTCGGGAACCCGGCGCGGCATGCCAGCCAGCCCGAGGAAGTGCATCGGGAAGAACGTGACGTTGAAGAAGATGAACGACAGCCAGAAGTGCCACTTGGCGAGCGTCTCGTCGTACATGTGCCCGGTCCACTTCGGAAGCCAGTAGTAGGTGCCGCCGAAGAACGCGAACAGGGTTCCTGCGACCATCACGTAGTGGAAGTGCGCGACCACGTAGTAGGTGTCGTGCAGCGCGATGTCGAGCGGCACGATGGCCACGACCAGCCCGGTGAACCCGCCGATCACGAACAGGAACAGGAAACCCAGCGCGAAGATCATCGGCGCCTCGAGGGAAATCGAGCCCCTCCACATCGTCGCGAGCCAGTTGAACACCTTCACCCCGGTCGGCACCGCGATCAGCATCGTCGCGTACATGTAGAACAGGATGCCGGCGGTCGGCAGGCCGGTGGTGAACATGTGATGCGCCCAGACCATGAACGACAGGATCGCGATCGCCGCGACCGCGTAGACCATCGACGCGTAGCCGAACAGGGGCTTGCGGGAGAACGTCGGAATGATCTCCGAGATGATTCCGAACGCGGGCAGGATGATGATGTAGACCTCGGGGTGGCCGAAGAACCAGAACACGTGCTGGAACAGGATCGGGTCGCCGCCGCCGGCCGCGTTGAAGAACGAGGTCCCGAAGTGCCGGTCGGTCAGCAGCATCGTCACCGCGCCCGCGAGCACCGGCATCACCGCGATCAGCAGGTACGCCGTGATCAGCCACGTCCAGCAGAACAGCGGCATCTTCATCAGCGTCATGCCGGGCGCGCGCAGGTTGAGGATCGTCGTGATGATGTTGATCGACCCCATGATCGACGACGCGCCCATGATGTGGATCGCGAAGATCGTCAGGTCCATGCCCATGCCGGCCTGGATCGTCAGCGGCGGGTACAGCGTCCAGCCGGCGCTCGCGGCGCCACCCGGGACGAACAGCGAGATCACGAGCATCAGGGCCGCGGGAGGCAGCAGCCAGAAGCTCCAGTTGTTCATCCGCGCGAACGCCATGTCGGGCGCCCCGATCTGCATCGGGATCATCCAGTTGGCGAAACCGACGGCGCCCGGCATCAGGGCCCCGAAGATCATGATCAGGCCGTGCAGCGTCGTCATCTCGTTGAAGAATTCCGGCGTGACGATCTGCATGCCCGGCTTGAACAGCTCGGCGCGGATCACGAAGGCCATCAGGCCGCCGACGATGAACATCGTGAACGAGAACCACAGGTACAGCGTCCCGATGTCCTTGTGGTTGGTCGTCGTCAGCCAGCGCATGATCCCGGTCGGATGATGCGCGTGCTCGTCGTGCGCGTGGTCGTGTCCGCCGATCGGTTGGGTGATGCTGCTCATTTTCTGCTCCTGAATTCCCTTGTCACTTGCGCTCGGCCTTGACCTCGGAAGGCTGCACGATGTTCTCGTCGGCCTTGTTGCCCCAGCTGTTGCGCGTGTAGGTGATGACCGACGCGATGTCGACGTCCGAGAGGCCCTTCCACGAGGGCATCTTGCCTCCGGCGCCTCCGGTCATCACGACGCCGTTGGTCTGGCCGTTCAGCACGACGTCGATCTGGTGCTGCTTCGGACCGAGCACGACCTTGTCGCCGACGAGCGCCGGCGCGCCGATCGCGGCGTTGCCGGTGCCGCCCGGCTGGTGGCAGGCCGCGCAGTTGCCGTTGAACACCTGCTGCCCCTTGGCGAGCAGGTCCTTCAGGTCCCACACCTTGTTCGGATTCTCCGCCGCCGCGGTCGCCTTCGACTTCTGGTCGGCCAGCCACTTGGCGTAGTCGTCCTTGGACTTGACCTCGACGACGATCGGCATGAAGCCGTGCTCCTTGCCGCAGAGCTTCGAGCACTGGCCGCGGTAGGTCCCGACCTTGTCGGCCTTGAACCAGACGTCCCGGACGAACCCGGGAATCGCCTCCTGCTGGACGCCCAGCGAGGGGACGTACCAGGAGTGCAGGACGTCGGCCGCCGTCACCAGCACCCGCACCTTGGTGTCGACCGGAACGACCAGCG
>DATGDG010000442.1:0-1883 GCA_035311025.1 Casimicrobiaceae bacterium | reverse complement strand
ATCCTGGCGTTCATGCCGGAGACCGCGATCCGGAGGTCCCGCTTCGATTTCTTCGGATTCGCAACGCTGAGCCTCGCCATCGGCGCGTTCCAGCTGATGCTCGACCGTGGCCAGCTCAAGGACTGGTTCAATTCCACCGAGATCCGGGTCGAGGCTTGCATCGCCGGCACCGCGCTGTACCTCTTCGTCGTGCACATGCTCACAACCACGAAATCGCCGTTCGTGAGTCCCGCCCTGTTCAAGGACCGCAACTTCGTCACCGGCAACGTCTTCATCTTCACCGTAGGCGTCGTGCTGTTCGCAACCCTGGCGCTGCTGCCGTCGATGCTGCAGGACCTCTTGAACTATCCGGTCGTCCTGACCGGACTGGTCACTGCGCCGCGCGGCATCGGGACCCTGGCCGCGATGCTGATCGTCGGACGGCTCATCGGCAGGGTCGATACCCGGCTCATCATCATGGCGGGATTCGCAATCACCGCCTTGTCGCTCTGGAACATGACCGGCTTCTACCTGCAGATGGACACGGCGCCCATCGTCTGGTCCGGGCTCGCCCAGGGCCTGGGCACCGGCTTCGTCTACGTCCCACTGGCGGCGGTGACCTTCGCGACCCTGTCGCCGCGCTTCCGCAACGAAGGGACCGCCCTTTTCAGCCTGGTCCGGAACGTCGGCAGCAGCATCGGCATCTCGGTCGTCGAAGCCCTTCTGGCGCGGAACACCCAGACGGTGCACTCGAGTCTCGCGGCCGATGTGACACCTTTCGGCGACTTCATGCACGCGCGGTCGTGGTCGACCCTCGGGAACGTGCACGGACTCGCGATGCTGAACGCGGATGTCACCCGGCAGGCGGCGATGATTGCCTACCTCGATGACTTCAAGCTGATGATGGTGCTGACCCTGTGTGCGATCCCGCTCGTGGCACTGCTCCGCCATGGCGCTCCGCGCAAGGAAGCCGAACCCGCGGTGATCGAATGAGATACCGGATCGATTCTCTCGCGTATCGGCCGATCCGACATCGCCTCTGCGTCCTCGTGGTGGCGGCAGTGCTTGGCGGCTGCGCGGCGGGCCCTGACTTCACCCGACCGGAGCCACCGCATGCGACGCGTTACACCGAGCGTCGACTCGCGATCGAGGACAGTGCGGGAGGGGACGCTTCGGCGCAGCATCTGCTGCTCGGCGAGAAGCTGGTAGGCGACTGGTGGGGACTCTTCGGCTCGGACGCGCTGGATGCCGTGGTCAGGCGCGCGCTGATGGGCAATCGGACGCTGGCCGCCGCCGCGTCGACGCTTGCCCAGAGTCGCGAACTGGCCGCGGCGCAGGCCGGCTCGCTGTATCCGCAGGTCGACCTCGCCGCGGGAATCGGGCGGCAGAAATATGGCGCCGAATTCCTGGGAACCCTGCCCAAGCCGCCACCTTTCACGTATTTCGCGATCGGGCCGACGGTCAGCTATGCGCTCGACTATGCCGGCGGCGTGGCGCGGTCGGTCGAGCAGCGATACGCGCTCGCGACCTACCGTCAGGAGCAGCTCGATGCAGCCTATCTCGCGGTCACGGGCAATGCCGTGATGCTCTCGCTGAGGGTCGCTGCCCTGCGTGAGCAGATCGCGACCGTCGAGAGCCTGCTCGAGCGGGATCGCGAGAACCTCGCCCTGGTCAGGAAAGCATTCGAAGCGGGATCGGTGTCGCGTGTCGACATCGTCAGTGCCGAGAGCCAGCTCGCCAGCGACACGACGCTGCTGCCGCCGCTGCGGCAGGCGCAAAGCGTCACCCGGCACGCGCTTGCGATCGTGCTCGGGCATCCCCCGGAAGGCGCAGCGCTGCCCGAGCTCGATCTGGCGCAGATCGTCTTGCCCAGGGCGCTCCCGGCGAGTCTTCCGTCGGAGCTC